>CALLLY010000384.1 GCA_938008205.1 uncultured Granulosicoccaceae bacterium | reverse complement strand
GCTAACTCTCTTCTTACAGCAGATGCTGTTGATCAATTTCATGCAGCAGATCTGGGTGTGTATTGCTACACCGTCAATAGCGTCGAAAAAGCAACCGCGGTTTATGAGCTCGGTGTAGACGGCGTTTTCACCAACTACCCGGTTGATTTGCTGACAGTATAAGGCTGGTATACCAGTCGCATACCGGTAACGCACCAATACCTTGCAACTTACAGAATACCCCCTATCTTTTATTAAGAGCTTTTGACTACCGGTCAAAATTCTACCCCTGGTCATCATGGATTCGACGACAGGGTGTCGCGGCATTCATACCGCAAACATCTGAGTCCGGACACTTAAATCAGAGTTACCCCTTTTGGCTCCACTATCTGCAAGCACGATGCTGCAACCAGCCACATCGCGAAAAGCCAGAGAATTTGCCAGACGCGAAGAAGAAATTCTTAACGTCGCGCTTGAGTGTTTCAGTGGTGAAGACTGGGAGTCTGTTACCGTTGCGCAAATAGCAGATATCGTTGGTATTGCGAAAGGCACCATGTATTCGCACTTTGCCAGCAAACACGATATCTATGCCCGGCTAACGCTGGATTTCTATACCGCCTTGCTCAAAAATTTACAGCGCGCTTGCCATGGTAGCGGCGTAGGCCGGATGGCAGGTCTTATTGAGCAGGCCTTTCGATTTTACATACAGCAGCCAAAGTATCGCTGTGTGACCCAATACTGTGAACGTGAAGATTTCCGCTGCAAGCTCGACGCTGATTTGTCTGCTCGTTTTGACGCCATCGACCAGGACTTTTACCAACTCCTGCACGAAGAATTAACTCTGGGAATTAGTGCCGGTGTATTCAAACCACTGGCTATTGACCAACAGATACTGGGGTTAAAATGCACCTTTCATGGAGCACTTACCGTACTGTGGTGCAACAGAAACGGGGAACAACAACACCCCGATGAGTTCATTCACAACGTCACTCAATTCATGCTGGCCCCTATCGTTGTAAATACAAGCGTTAATGAAGCTGAGCAGCCGAATCACATCAAAAATCCAAACCACATGCTTACACAAAAGCAGACTCTGGAAACCACTTCTAATGAATAAATCCGTTCTCATCGCAAGTGCTGCCGTTATCGCACTGGTTTTGTGGATGCTAAGCGGACAGCTTGGATCAAACGACCAGACACCGCAGGAGCAGGCCACCTCTTCTGATCCTGAATCCGATCGCACAAAGACTTTAATGAAAGTGCAAACGCGCGTACAAAGCGCCCAACAGATTACCCGGGAAATTGTTGTTCAGGGGCAGGTGGAACCACTCAAGGTAATGCATCTGCGCGCAGAAACAGGCGGCACTATAGAGTCACTACCGCTAAGAAAAGGGCAGCGTATTAGCAAAGGGGAAATCATCGCCAAACTATCTGCCGGGAACAGAATGGCAAACCTTGCGGTTGCCAAAGCGAATCAGGTTCAGGCAGACAATGAATATACAGCGGCACTTAAACTACAAAAACAAGGCTTACAGTCCAAGACTGCATTAAATACGTCTGCGGCAAAACTCGAATCGGCCAACGCCCAGGTACAAGCCGCACAACTGGAGATCAGTGATACTACCCTGCGCGCACCATTCGACGCATTAATCGATGACATTGCGGTTGAGGTAGGCGATTTTCTTGACCGTGGTGGTGAGATCGCAACCCTCGTTGACAACAGTAAGCTGTTAGTGACCGGTTCTGTTCCACAGAAAAATATACTGGATATAAAAACCGGAGCACAGGCGAAAGCCATACTCATTACCGGAGAATCACTCACCGGTACTGTACGCTATATTTCTTCAATGGCGGACACCGCCACGCGCAGCTTTAAAATCGAGGTCGTTATAGATAATCCACCAGCACGCACTATGAGCGGTGTCAGTGCTGAACTGAGCATACCGGTAGAAACACTTGACGCGCATCTGATCTCACCAGCCATTCTCGCGCTGGACGACGATGGCACACTAGGCGTTAAGGCGATCGATGAAAACGATATCGTGATCTTTCATGCCGTTGAAGTCGTTAAAACTCAAAGCGATGGCGCCTGGGTAACCGGCATCCCTGACGATGTCACACTGATCACTTTGGGTCAGGGCTTTGTTAATCCGGGTGAGCAGGTACAGCCGGTTGCAGAGACCGGCGATCAGGAATCCTGACCATGAAAACAATCATACAGGCTGCCTTCAGTCGAAACAGAGCCGTAATCCTGCTGCTGATCTTCTTTTTGATCAGCGGCATACTTTCATATATTGCCATACCCAAAGAAGCAGAGCCGGATGTTGCGATACCGATCATCTATGTTTCTATGAATCATGAAGGTATTTCACCGGAAGACAGCGAACGTTTGCTGATCCGGCCGATGGAAGCCGAACTGCAAACGATACCGGGCGTTAAGGACATCACCAGTACTGCCTCTGAAAGCCACGGCTCCGTGATGCTTGAATTTGATGCAGGCTTTGACCCTTCCGCAGCACTTGCTGATGTTCGTGAAAAGGTTGATGTGGCCAAGTCGAAGCTGCCAGCTGACACCGATGAACCCGCGGTACACGAGATCAATGTTGCTTTGTTTCCGGTACTGACGGTTTCTCTGGCAGGTCCGGTACCCGAGCGTAGCCTGTTAAGGATTGCGCGGGATCTGAAAGAAAAAATCGAAGCTCAACCGGGCGTGCTCGAAGTTTCTATCGGCGGTGAGCGTGAAGAAGTTCTGGAAATCATTGTCGATCCGGTGGTGATGGAAACCTACAACGTTCGCTACGACGAATTATTCGGTTTAATTCGAAACAATAACCTGCTGGTGGCGGCAGGTGCTATAGATACCGGTGCAGGACGCATGGTACTTAAAGTACCCGGTGTGGTTGAAGACATTACCGACATACTCAACATGCCGGTGAAGGTCAGCGGTGACAACGTGATTACCTTTGCCGATGTCGCAACCATCAGCCGCACCTTTAAAGATCCGCAAGGCTTTGCAAGAGTCGATGGACAGCCAGCGCTGGCATTGGAAGTTTCCAAACGCATCGGCGCCAATATTATTGAAACCAATCAAAGCATTCGCGATCTCGTAGCACAGCAGCAGGCACTGTGGCCGGACTCCATTAAGGTGGACTTCCATCAGGACAAATCAAAACAGATCCGCACCATGCTCAGCGATCTGCAAAACAACATTCTTTCCGGCGTTATTCTGGTGATGATTGTGATTATCGCGGCGCTGGGTGTACGCTCTGCTCTGCTGGTCGGGCTGGCCATACCCGGATCTTTTCTGGCCGGTATCCTGGTGCTGTACGGGATTGGATTTACGTTGAACGTAGTGGTTTTATTCAGCCTGATACTTGTAGTGGGCATGCTGGTGGACGGCGCAATTGTTGTGATTGAGCTTGCCGATCGTAATCTCAAAACCGGCATGTCACGGCGGGATGCATTTATGGCAGCTGCCAAACGCATGTCGTGGCCTATAGCCGCATCAACGGCCACCACACTTGCGGTTTTCTTCCCGGTGATATTCTGGCCCGGTATGGTAGGGCAGTTCATGAAGTTTCTACCATTAACGGTGATCATTTGCCTGATTGCATCGTTGTTTATGGCGCTGATATTTATTCCGGTGCTGGGCGGCAGCTTCGGGGGTGACAAACCTTCTGTCACATCGAACAACCCTGAAAAAACCAAACTTAGCGGTATCACCCGAAGCTACGGGCAAATGTTAGCTCGCCTTCTTAAGTTTCCTGTGCTCACCCTGATTGCAGCACTGATATTTCTGATCGGCTCTTATGTGATTTACGGTGCGATGGGTAAAGGCGTGGTGTTTTTCCCTGCAACAGAACCGGAAATCGCACAGGTGCAAATACACGCACGCGGCGATTTATCGATGATCGAAAAAGATCGCATCGTTCGCACCGTGGAAGAGCGTCTTTTGCCGATGGATGAAATCAAATCTGTTTATGCAAAGTCGATGGGCGCTGTTGTTGGAGAGCCGGGCTTATCAGCAGATGTGATTGGCGTGATACAACTGGAATTTGTCGAGTGGAACCAACGCCGCAAAGCGAAAGTTCTGCTTGAGGAAATGCGTGAAATGACCGCAGACATCCCAGGTGTCATTATTGAATTTCGCGAGCAGGAAGATGGCCCCGCCGGTGGCAAACCCATTAACATCGAAATCAGTTCAGGCAATTTTGAAAAGCTGCCTGTTGCTACTGAGTATGTACGCAGCATACTGGATAAGGTCGGTGGCTTTGTTGATATTGAAGACAACCGACCCCTGCCCGGTATTGAATGGCGGTTGATAGTAGATCGTGAGCAAGCGGCACGCTACGGCGCAGACGTTGCCTTGCTGGGCAATGCTGTACAAATGATCACCAATGGCATTCGTGTGGCCGGCTACCGACCGGATGACTCCGACGAAGAACTGGATATCCGCATTCGCTTTCCGTTAAACGAAAGAAAGCTCGAGCGGCTCGATCAACTGACTGTACCCACTAATAACGGCATGGTTCCTATCACCAACTTTGTGACCCTGGAACCCGCACCGAAAACCGGCATCGTAAATCGCGTAAACGCGCAGCGGGTGGTGACAGTACAGTCTGATGTGGCAGAAGGTAAGCTACCAACCGACCAGCTTAACGCGATAAAAGAAGCGCTTGCGCAAGGCCCGCAGGATCCGGACATCACCATAAAGTTTACCGGTGAAAACGAAGATCAGATGGAAACCATGATGTTTCTGGTTAAGGCGTTTGCGGCAGCTATTTTTCTGATGGCTCTGTGCCTGATCATTCAATTTAACAGCCTGTTCCAGACCGCCGTGGTTCTCAGCGCGATTGTGTTTTCCACCGCCGGCGTTCTGCTAGGCCTGATCATCACGCAGCAGCCCTTCGGGATTGTTATGGTGGGCCTTGGAATTATTGCGCTGGCTGGCATTGTTGTGAATAACAACATTGTTCTTATCGATACATACAATCGATTTAGAGCAGCAGGCCATGCACCCAGAGATGCGGCACTGCGCACAGGACTCTTAAGGTTACGCCCGGTATTTTTGACGGCGATCACCACTATCCTCGGCTTGATACCAATGGTGTTGTCGTTGAATCTGGATATCTTTAACCGGATTATCGAGGTGGGCGCTCCGTCGACAATGTGGTGGACTCAACTGGCCAGCGCAATTGCCGGGGGCCTTGCGTTCGCCACCGTGCTAACACTGGTGTTAACCCCGTGTTTGCTGGTAATCGGCGATCGACTGCCTGGAAGACGGTCTGTGACAAAGACACGTACCGTCACGCAACCGACAAATCCACCTGCCCGACAAGCCGCACAAGGCACAAGCTAAGAGGAGTGAGGTGTGGATATTTTCTAAGGAAAAAAAGCTGTGGCAAAGAAACTTTGCCACAGTAATTACTGGAGGATATCGAGCTAAACTACTTACCACTTCGGTTGTTTTGTCAGCAACTTCGCCTGCTAAGCAGTGCGCCGACAACCGACAACATCTTTTGCAAAGGAGCTAGTCTCTGAAAACCAGTCTGGCAGAACCGCTTCAGTCTGCTTGGCTTATCAGTGCCCGCCCGGCCGCCGATCTGGCAGTGGGTGACTCTGGTGTCATGGCATGCTCTTGTGCAGTGGGGAGCATTTTAAACCATTGCGAAATGGTTACAATCCATCAGACACACCAATACTTGTGAATAATAATCAAAACTAGAGGATCGGTAATTCGGTGCAAGACCGTTACAACGAAATGGTGGTGTTTTCGCGTGTCGCCACCCTTGGCAGTTTTTCCGCTGCAGCGCGCGAGCTTGATCTGACCCCGTCTGCGGTCAGCAAACTCATCTCACGTCTCGAAGATCGCCTCAGCGTTCGATTATTCCAGCGCACTACGCGAAGTCTGCGGCTGACCGATGAGGGCAGTATGTTTCTGCACAGCTGCCGGGAGATCCTGCAGGATATTGAACGGGCAGAACTTGAAGTCGCGGCGTTGCAAAGCAAAGTGACCGGCACCTTGAGTGTAACCGCCACCAGTGCATTCGCACGCATCCAATTGTGCAAAATTTTGCCAGGCTTTATGGCCCGCTACCCGGAGCTTAGGGTGGAACTTTCTCTGACTGAAAGGCAGGTTGATCTAATCAGTGAGCACATTGATATGGCGATACTGATCAGCGAAGAAGTGACCGATCAATCTCTGATCAGCCGCAAACTTGCCACCAATAAAAGGGTCATCTGCGCTTCGCCTGAATATATAAAAAAGCACGGTGCACCAAAAACCCCCGAAGACCTGCTGAACCATAACTGTCTGACACACTCCTCCATTCATCACTTCAACGATTGGCAGTTTCGCGATGGTGACGAGATTAAAGTATTGAGCATCCAGGGAAACTTCCGTACTAATAGTGCCTCTGCGTTACATGAAGCTGTCAAAGCTGGTATCGGAATTGCACGTCTCGCCACCTTCGTGACACAACCGTCGCTGGATTCGGGGGAACTTGTGCCGCTTTTAACCGAGCACACACACGACAGTTCGAATATACTTGCTGTCTACCCGCACCGACGACACCTCAGTACTCGTGTGCGCGCGTTCATCGATTTTCTGATTGAACAATTTACACCTGCCCCTCCATGGGACAACCCAGCGAACAAGCAACGGGACTAAAAAACAGATGCTCAGTTTTGTTTCAGGTACAGCAAGCGAAAGACCCGTTCAATTTTTGTGCAACCCTCCATACAAGTTTTCTGACCAGTAGCCGTTAATTTTTTTGTGGGCCGAGTGCTGAAACAAAAAAAACAGGAACTTGTGTCGTTGACTTCCAAGACTACATTTAAAGCGGCGTCTCTGTGCGCGGCCATCGGTATTGCCTCTGCGCTGACTGCGGTTAGCATTGCACAGGCAGACCCTTCATGTCATCGCGTTGATGCCTACTGGGAAACCAACCTTTCAAAATTGGTTGAGAATCTGAGTGAGTGCGATAAAAGCAGCTGGCAGAAGTGCAGCCAGGCGGCGGCTATACACTACGATTTAAACACAGGCTCTCTCTATCAGCGCGCTGCAGCATGCGGCCTTGCCAAGCCGGAAGCACCGGGCATTGATTTCACTGACTATCTTGAAACAGATAGCCAACAATGCATGAACGATAGAGACGAACTTCGCCATGCTTATGAAATTCGGGCGCAAGCCCGTATTGCCTGCGCTGCTGCACGTGCCGGAGGCCATGACCAGGAATGGCTGGATTCACAGTGCTCTTACTATCGATCGCAAATGGCTAACTACCATCTGCCGTTTCGAAACATGGCGCTGTCTTGCGAAGTAAACTACCGGCAGGTTATGGCTCTGCGCTAGCGCCCTCTCGGCGCAAGAAGGTTCTCTGCTTCTAAGTCTGCGGCTTGTTACTTCTCGCGCGCTGCTTTTGCAAATCAAATTCCCGCCGGCGAGTTGCAAGCTCTTGTTGAGTGAGTTTGTCGGCGTTACTGTAGTCAAGCTTCCAATCTGCACTTGCGCTCCACTGCTGTGCAGACTGTACGGTACACCGCGGTGCCGGCGCGTCGGCTAGCAGCTGCAGCGCAAGCCTTAGAGTATCTTGTTGCGATTGAACATTGTGCGGCTTACCTGCGGCATTACCCAACGGGAAATCACTAAACACAAACCGCGGCACGCCGACGTGTTCTACGATATCTTTTGCGCAACCCAATACAACGCTCGCTATACCTGCTGATTCGAGTTGCCGGGCAGCGATGCTGACCGACTGGTGACACACCGGGCAGTTTGGTACCAGTACACAGGCATCTGCATTAGCTGCTAATGCACGGCGAACCAGTTCGGGACAATCTACCTCGCAGGTTATTCTGTGACTGCGATTGGTTGGCAAACCGAAAAACACTGGCGCCACTTCACCGACTAATCCATTACTCGCAAATGCATTAAGCGCCGTTAACGGAAACCAGCTGTTTTGATCTGTCGCTGCCGTGTGCTGGCGATCATAAGCAATATGAGAGATGCGTAAATCCGGCACCTGTGCCGTGCCCATCTCGTAGACCTTAAAAAATTTTGCCGCGCCGTTATACGTGGCACCCGGGCCCTGATCACCCGCATCGGGCTGGTACAAAGCAGCAGTAGTAACAATGGCCACACGGCATTGCTCGAGAGGCTTTACTAACCTGACAAAAGGGACTTCATCGTAGCTTGCCCACACGTAGGGTCTTTCATAACCCAGCGCCAGGTAGTAATCACGAATACGAGCGCGATAGGCAATCGGCTCATTGCCCGGTGCCTCTTTGTTATCCTCGTGTTTCAAGCAACCGAACGCTACTGATGGGTTCGCTCAGGCAACAAACCACGAGGCCTGAATCGTAACGCAAGTAACAGGATAAGCCCCATGGTGACCAACCGCATGTGCGCAGCGGATTCCAGCAGGTGAGCTCGCAACCCTGAGTCTTCCGACATACCGGAGGTAATCAGATCCATTAACCATAGTCCAAGTGGCTCGGCCTCAATCCAGAAGAACCAGATAACAAATCCGCCGAGTACTGCACCCCAGTTATTGCCAGAGCCGCCGACGATCACCATCACCCAGATTAAAAATGTAAAGCGCAGGGGCTGATAGCTTGATGGTGTCAGCTGCCCATCAAGGGTCGTTAACATAGCGCCGGCAATACCCACCACAATTGAACCGAGCACAAACACCTGTAAGTGTCTGGCTGTGACATCTTTTCCCATGGCGTTGGCCGATACTTCGTTGTCTCGAATCGCTCTCATCATACGACCCCACGGAGACCGCAAAGCTCTTTCAGACAACCACAGGACGAAGAGCAGAACCACCGTAAACAAGGTTGCGTAACACAGCTTCACGAAAATGCTTGAGAAAGTCACCGGATCAGCACCGAGCTTTTCACACAACTCCAGAAACCAGGGCGTGTTTTGCAGATTAACTTCATACGGTACCGGCCTTGGTAAACCGGTAACATTTTTAACACCGCGTGTCAGCCAGTCTTCGTGCTTGAGCACTGCAACAATAATTTCAGAAATACCAAGCGTAGCGATTGCCAGGTAATCCGATCGAAGACCGAGCGTTATCTTTCCAACCACCCAGGCGACACCACCGGCAAGTAACCCTCCGATAGGCCAGGCGATCAGAATAGGTAATCCCAAACCACCCAAATAGCCAGTAGCTGCCGGGTTTACTTTTTCTATGACTGCCGTGGTCGGATCAAAAAATATTCGCAACAGCACGTAACCGGTAATAACCACCAGCATGATAAGCACCGTTCTAAATCCGCTTTTAGGCAGCTTTCTATAGAGGGCTACGGCAGCAAGAATTGACAAAATCATGATTATTATACCGACCCAGGCACCACTACCTGCAGCCGCCCATGCTTCACGAACCGGCGGCATGGACACCAGCATGGCGGCAAGCCCGCCAAGCGCGGCAAAACCCATGACACCAACGTTAAATAATCCGGCATAACCCCACTGCATATTGACACCCAGCGACATCACCGCCGAGATCAGACACAGGTTTAAAATGGAAAGCGCAAGATTCCAGCTCTGCATCTGACCCACCAGCACAATCAGCCCGGCCATCACTGCAAAGTACAAAACGTTTCGCATGGAGATTAAAAGCCCGGCCCTGCTCATACCGATTTCCCCTTGAAAATTCCGGTAGGCCTGAACAACAGCACCATCAGAAGTATCAGGAAGCTGACAGCAAATTTATAGTTGGTAGACAACAGCTGCATTAATCCGTCGGCCTTCCAGTCTCCCGGCACAATGTAGTTTGCGAACTTTTTGTAGGCATAAGTTACCGTGATCTCTGAAAACGCGATCACAAAGCCCCCTGCAATCGCCCCCAGAGGATTGCCCAAACCACCAACAATGGCTGATGCGAAAATAGGCAACAAGAGCTGAAAGTAAGTAAACGGTTTAAACGATTTGTCCAATCCGTATAACGTACCGGCAATGGTGGCGAGGGCTGCAGCAAGTATCCAGGTAACCGCCACCACTCGATCAGGATTAATCCCTGAGAGCAATGCCAGATCCTCATTATCGGAGTACGCTCGCATTGATTTGCCGGTACGGGTCTTATTCAAAAACCAGAACAATGCTGCAACCACGATAATCATGGTAACGACGGTTATACCCTGACTTACCTTAATAGATATTCCTTCTGACAAGCCAGTCATCTGCTTGAACTCACGCGCTTTAATAATAAAACGCTGCCCATCAGAAAAATTTTGATCGTCGGGTCCAATAATAAATCTCACCAACCCGTTCATCACAAACATCACACCCACTGATGCGATCACAAATATCACCGGATCAGCACGGTTAGCACGATGGAAACGATACACAGTGCGGTCGCACAACAGTACAAAGGCAGCGCACAACACAATACCGAATGGTAGTGCGATCAACGCTGTGGGAAGTGGCCCTAAAGACAACCCCATCGACTGAAACCACCACGTAAACAAAATAGTGATCATGGTACCGAACGCCATGGTGTCACCATGTGCAAAGTTCGAGAAACGCAAGATGCCGTATATTAACGTGACGCCTAGCGCGCCAAGTGCTAACTGACTGCCATACGCGACTGCCGGCACAACCACAAAGTTAGCAAGCAGAGCAGCAGCATTTAAGGGATCGGACATTCAGCCTCCGAGAAAACTTTTACGCACTTCAGGATCATTAAGCAGCGCCTGACCTGTATCGGAATAACGGTTAGCACCCTGCACAAGCACATAGCCTTTGTCTGCTATGTTTAAAGCCTGACGTGCATTCTGCTCTACCATTAAAATAGAAATACCGGTTCTGGCAACTTCAATGATTCGATCGAAAAGCTCGTCCATAACAATGGGAGATACACCGGCGGTAGGTTCATCAAGCATCAATAACTGCGGCTGAGTCATGAGTGCTCTGCCTACCGCTACCTGTTGTCGCTGACCACCCGACAGTTCACCGGCGTTTTGCCGGCGCTTTTCTTTAAGAATAGGAAACAACTCAAAAACCTGCTCCATCGTTTCAGAAATGTTATCGCGGCGCAGAAACGCACCCATCTCCAGATTCTCTTCGACAGACATCGACGGAAACACATTATGATTCTGAGGAACAAATGCCATCCCGCGGGAAACGCGATCCTGCGGTGTCAGGGAAGTGATGTCTTCACCATCGAGTGACACTTTACCCTTGCGCAAATCAAGCATACCGAAAACGGCTTTCATGGCAGTGGACTTACCCGCGCCATTGGGACCTACTATAACCGCAATTTCGCCCTTTTCGGCAGCGATTGTACAGTCGTGCAAAATATCTGCACCACCGTAGCCACCGGTCATTGCTTCAGCAATCAGATAACTCATGATGCCGCCTTGTTTTTCAGGCCGGTACCCAGATAAGCCTCTATCACCTGTTCGTCTGCTTTGATTTCATCAATAGTGCCCTGTGTCAGCACAGCACCTTCTGCCATCACAATGACCGGATCACACAGCCGGCCAATAAAATCCATATCGTGCTCGATAACGCAAAAGGTATAACCCTGTTCGCGGTTCAAGCGAATGATCGCATCACCGATGGTGTTCAGCAGTGTGCGATTTACGCCTGCCCCAACCTCATCGAGAAACACGATTTTTGCATCCACCATCATAGTGCGGCCAAGCTCGAGGAGTTTTTTCTGACCGCCCGAAAGATTCCCTGCAAGCTCATCAGCAACATGAGATATCTGCAAAAATTCAATAACCTCTTCGGCCTTCTGAAGAACCTGAGCCTCTCGCGCTTTCACTTTGGCGGGTTGTAACCATACCTCCCGCAAAGATTCTCCGGCCTGCCCTGCCGGCACCATCATCAGATTTTCACGAACGGTTAAAGACGAAAACTCGTGGGCGATCTGAAAGGTTCGCAACATGCCTTTATGAAAGAGTTCATGAGGTGGTAACCCGGTGATGTCCTCACCGTCCAGATAGACTTTCCCACTGGTCGGCTTGTATACGCCGGCGATAACATTAAAAAGTGTGGTTTTGCCTGCCCCGTTGGGCCCGATCAAACCGGTGATTGATCCTTTTTCTATCTCGAGCGAAGCGTTGTTAACGGCAGTGATACCGCCGAACTGCTTGACCAGATTTTCAACTTTAATCATTGTAGGGCCTGGCGGCTTTGGACCTGGACGGAATTACGTACACAAGAGTGTGCACAAACGCAGACGAAGGATATGCAACGGGGCATCGAGGCCATTGCACTTCTGGAAGAGACTGGTGATTTGTCAGAAGATTATAGACTCCAATCACCTTACTGAGATAAGTGGCTCGCGATTCGAGCCACTTATTAACACCTGAGTAGCGCTGTTAGCGATAACCAACGGTAGACAATGCACCGTCCTTGATCTCGATTTCGCGATAGTTTCCGGCACTCTCACCGGCACCAATCAACTCAACGTTGGATGCACCAACGTAATCAATATCACCACCACCCGCGAGAATTTCCAGCGCTTTTGCCAGCTCGCCAGGCAGAATCTGCTCACCTGGAGCGTTAGCAACATCCATCAGCTTGCCTTTATAGTCGGCAGGATCACTTGAACCGGCAGCCTGCATGGACAGCAGTATCAGTGCCGCAGCATCGTAGCTTTCACCTGCAAACGGTGAAGTACCGTCGTAGCCTTCAGCCATCTCAGCGAAGATACCAGCGCCTTCACTATCGGTGCCCGGAGCCTGACCGAAAGAACCATTTAAATCAGGACCAATCGCTTCTGGAAGCGCATCACCAACCATGCCGTCCGGTAAAACGAATGTGTCGAATGCACCCGTATCGAGAGAGCCCTGGATGATGCCTTTACCACCTTGATCGATGTAACCGGCAACCACCAGCACTTCGCCACCCGCTGCCGCGAGTGAACCAACTTCAGCTGAGTAGTCAGCTTTGCCGTCTTCGTGAGAGGCAGAGATTGTCACTGAACCACCCGCGGCTTCAAAGGCAGTCTGAAACGCGTCTGCCAGACCTTTACCGTAGTCGTTGTTGGTATAAGTGACGGCGACTTCTTTGATGCCGCGATCCATGATGACTTCAGTCATCACCACACCCTGACGAGCGTCAGACGGCGCTGTTCGGAAAAACAAGCCATTATCTTCAACGGTTGACAGCGCAGGAGACGTTGCAGATGGAGAAACCATCACCATGCCGTTTGGCACAGCAACGTTGGTCAGCGCAGCGGTGGTGACACCAGAGCAGTCGCCACCAACAACACCGGAAACCTTGTCCGACGTAATCAGTCGTTCGATGGCAGCGGTGGCCGCAGCAGCATCAACGCAGGTTGTGTCAGCGCGAACTGCTTCTACCTTTTTGCCATCCAGAAATTTACCGGATTCGGAAACTTCGCTGATAGCCTGCTCGGCAGCTGGCGCCATGTTAGCTACCAAAGATTCGATTGGACCGGTCAGCCCGAGGAAAACACCGATTTTAACATCACCACCGTGACCATCGGCCTGTGACGCTCCAGCTGCACAAAGGCTGGCGGCTATCACTGAACTCAGAAGTATCTTTTTCATAATCACTCTCTAAACATTGTCGAGGAAAGACTGACCCGATTTTCCGGATCGTGCTATCCGGGATGCGGACAGCTTGCAAACAGGCGGACTGGTCAACAAAAACGCACTCAGCCGTTGCCGACATTTTGCCATGTATTTCGAGAGAAGGGGTATTCGGGAACGAACGTAGTTTTACTAAACCGTACGCTCAAACTAGCGAGTCGTGTGAAAAGCACAGCCGGTGAGGTATGGGAAGAGTGTTTGACGCCGACCAGGTCGCGTGGAAGCGAATGGCGTCCCCTAGGGGATTCGAACCCCTGTTACCGCCGTGAAAGGGCGGTGTCCTAGGCCTCTAGACGAAGGGGACACAGGCTTTGCTACAGCAAGCGGCGAAATATAGAGGGGTAGCCGCGGGTTGTCAACAGAAACAGGAATCGAAGTTCGAAATTTGTTTCCAATCAGTGTTGAACCACGGCGTTCTTGCTCAACTTCTTACCGAGTAATAACGCACCATCGGCGCGTAAAAAAGTCTCATCCAACGATTCATTGGCACGCACCTGTGCCAGACCGATGGTCGTGGTGAAAGTAATCTCGTGGTTGTGAGTCCTTAGCACCAATCGCGATGCTGAGCCCCGCGCATCCTCCGCCAGTTGCAAGCCACCATCCGGTAATTTTGCTTTCAGCGCAATGACGAATTCGTCCCCGCCGTAGCGATACACCTCCCCGCGGTGACCAACACAGTCCTGAAGCTGACTGGCAAACTGCCGCAGCACCTCATCACCAGCGGCGTGACCATAACAATCGTTAATCGACTTAAAGCTGTCGACATCACAAACCAGCATAGCGCTAACGCTTATGTCCGGCACCTGCCCCGACAGCAACAGATCGAATGAAGCTCGATTTTTTACGCCAGTGAGAGAGTCCTCGTAAGCCGATCGCCACACTCTGAGATACTGATCCGCATTTCTCAACGGACCGAGAAGCGTATCGATAAAAGATCTGATTTGGCGGATTTCTGCGGATAAAAACTGGTGGTGACGAGTGACCGATAAAATCCCGAGGGATTCGCCCTGATACTCAAGCCGATGACGCAGCAGAAACTGGTTGGTAGATGTTACCGCGGCTATGCGCTTTTCCAGGCAGCGTGCCGAGCTTTCGTGCTGTAGCCGAATTTCATCAACTTTCGCTACTTGCGAGAGGCGCACGCAAAATTCCTCGAATAACGGATCGAGTTCCAGGTGCTGATATAAAGAGCTCGCTGTAGCGACGGCATGCTTGCCATCCCCTGCGGGAGAATTGCGAACCTTCCTGGTTGCATAAGGTTGTTGTAGAGTCAGATCCTCCAACTCTGATATCGCGGTCATGACCTCGTTCCAGTTGTAGAAAACGGGCATGAATAAAGCAAGAACCGGTCCAAAGCGGCTCTTTACCCGCAGATTTGTCTACTAAAGATAGTAGACATCTGCTCATCTCGCGACCAAAGCGGACATTGCGTCCGCAGGATCAACGCTTGTTAGTGATTAATCGGGCTCAATTGCCGTCCAGTCTGACAATCTCGCTTTCAGTCGGATCAGTGCCTGACCATGGATCTGACATACGCGACTCTCGCTGACACCCAGAATTTCGCCGATTTCCCGGAGATTCAGATCTTCGTCGTAGTACAAAGACATGACCAGGCTTTCTCGCTCCGGCAGATTCTTGATCGAATGAGCCAGCGCTGATTTAAAACTGCCGCGGTACATATTTTCTGACGGGCCAACGTCTTTGCTTTCCGGCAGAGCAATGGTCTCGCCGGTGTTTTCATCGGGCTGATCAAAACTGAAAATATGCGCTGACATGCTTTCGGTCAGAATCTGGTGATAGGCACTGAGCGAAATTCCGAGTCGGGAAGCAACTTCTGTATCCACTGCATCTCTGCCGGTTTCCTGCTCGATGTGTCGCAGCGCCTCGGCTGCTTCACGGGATTTACGATGCACCGATCTGGGTGTCCAGTCAGAGCGACGGATCTCATCCAACATGGCACCACGCACACGGATGCCCGCATAAGTTTCAAAGCTCGCACCTTGTGTTGGATCGTACTGACGAGACGCTTCGATAAGTCCGATCATTCCCGCCTGAATCAAGTCTTCAGCCTGAACATTCGGCGGCAACCGATGCATAAGGTGAAAAGCAATTCGTTTAACCAGCTTGGCATGTTGCGTGACGAGCTGATCATCAGAGACGAGCTCGACATCGTTATACATTGCATGAGCATTCATTCAATCACACCTGCATGGGTACTGTAGCTGACGAGCCTTTCAACGAAAAACTCAACATGTCCGATAGGTTGTTTCGGCTCTGGCCAGCCATGTATTTTCTTTGCAAGTTTCTTAAGCGCGAGCGCAGACTTGGATCTGGGAAACGAGTCAACGACCGGCTTTCTCACTTGAACGCTCTGTTGTAAACATTCATCCTGCGGTACCGACCCCAGAAAATTCAACATCACGTTTAAATTGTTGTCGGCAACTTTGAGGATTTTATTGAAAAGATCTATTCCCTGTTGATTTGACGATACTTTGTTCACCACCACGTTAAATCGCTTAACACCAAAATCCCGATTAAGTACTTTGATCATAGAGTAGGCATCTGTGATCGACGTGGGTTCGTCACAAACAACCACAAGTACCTCACGTGCTGCACGACAGAACGAAGTCACCTGATCAGAGATACCGGCAGGAGTATCTATCACCAACGTATCTATCGGAGCCTGCAAACTATTGAATGCCTGTATTAAACCTCCATATTCAGCTTGAGACAGAGAGGTAATGGCAGGTGCACCACTCCCGGCTGGCAGCAGGCTGACTCGTCTATCAATCTGTAACAGTATTTCGTCCAGCGTTAACTTTCCACTAAACACATCTTCAAGGGTTCCGGCAGGAGACAATGCACACAGAACATCAATATTGGCCAAGCCAAAATCTGCATCCATCACCATCACTGAACGTTCCAGTCTTCCCAGCTCAAGTGCCAGGTTAACCGCTATGCTCGACTTACCGACCCCGCCTTTTCCGCCCGTTACCGCCATCACCTGTACAGGTTTTGTCGGCCGTTGCGGCTGCATCACGTTCTCTGTTGCCGCCAGCGCATTAGCACTCGACACCATTGTTGCTCCCATATCTTTGTAATTATCGTCAGATCTGTTCACGATCTTTTCTTATATTTTTCATCTTTCCGTAAACAACGCAGACCGATAAGCTACTCATCGACCCGCTTGCGCTTTTCTTCATAAAAACAAACAACTTCAGAACAATTCTTCAGAAATTTGATTAGATTGTTTACGGTGTGACAACATCTATTACCGAAAAAGCAATCGACAGGCCACGGAGCCTGCAAAAATAATTGGATCAGTGAAAACGTGATGCAGATGATTTTCAGTTGCAATCGAACCGAGAGAAAAACGCAATACCGCCGCACAACTGAGAACTAATTCACAAAACAATTGCAGCACTGAAGAGCAAGCCGTTTGAAATTGAGAATTAGAATCACTATCAGGCACACCAACCAGTGAGCAACAAGCCACACAGCCCAGGGTTATGCCGTTTACCATTGCGCAATCGCAGTAATTATTCTTTGACAGTAATTTGAAGCTCAGTGTCAAGATAAACCAGCTCGGCATTCTTGATTGGCAGGTCATTAATAGATATACAACGAAACGGCTGGCCCGCAGGGAGCACACACAGCTCTTCAGAGCCGATTTGCGGGTCGAAGCGCAGCCTTAACCGGGTACCAACACCAACAGCTTCCACCAGCAGCAGATAGAAATCATCAGCACTTAACTGCAATGACTTTTGCACCATCAGGTCTGCATCCGAATCGTTAGCTTGCGACTCGTAAACCGTCGTCAGTTTGCCGTGGATATTGGCATGATCAAAATCCAGTTGGTACAAACTGGACTGCGATGGATAGTGCAACACCAGGTGATTGGGCAGCGTTAGGGTTATTGCCAATTCACTACGGCTGGCCTCACGGCAAAGCGTTTTAGGCTTCACTACGATCTCTGCACTTACACCAGGCTCTTCCCTGATCGACTCTTTAGCAGCGACCAGCGGGTTTAACAAGCCAATAAAAAACTCTGCGCGTTGTCCGTACAGTTCAATACAAATTTTCCAGCCACCTACCAGGCGCGTCTGCTCACCGAACTCCAGCGGTAAAAACGCCACGGGGTGGTCGACACCATCAATGTGCGCCGATGGATCCAGTGACGCGGCAATAGCTAACGAGAAATCGTAGGCAACGCTGGATTGTCCCAGCTCTTCATCAGTTTGCGCAGCATCGCTATGCATAGATTCGTGCAATAACGGTAACAACGCAAGACAGGCACGATCGTACCCGATCAGGATACTGCGGTTATGCAACCCGGTACTGACGTGATGCACCTGCCAGTACTGCGAACATACCTCCGACAATGTCGTGCATTCGGAAATGCCGTCAATAACCGTGATTTTTTCCGGCTGTCGTACAAATTCATCCCTGGCCGCGGACTGCAGACTCAGGCACAAACCATCACCAATCAGCACAGGCCAGTGTCCCACCGGGTCTGTTTCACTGGCAACCCCGTGTAAGGCACCGAGTTTCAATTGGTCTAACAGCTCTATGAGCTCATTTTCCGAAAGCACAGTCAGCAACCTTGGGGATCTTTGCTGCTCTCGCAATCTTTGTGCCCCGCTCATAACTTAAAGCAAGTGGCAATTAACGCGTTCGAAATACGTGCAGGATAAAAAATGGCATGCCGTTGCGGCATGCCATCGAGTAACGTTTTACATCAACCTGCTAACTACTCAGCAGTGGATGCTTCTTCCGGTCGCTGGATGCGATACTTACGCATTTTTTCAACCAGCGTTGTTCTGCGTATCTGCAGTTTTTTTGCAGCATGAGCAACAACGCCGTTGCAATCATCAAGCGCCTGCTGAATTAAGCTGACCTCAATATCAGTTAAATGCTGCTTCAGATCGATGCCGTCTCTGGGTAGTCGTGGTTTACTGAGCATCGGCAGACTCGGCACACCAGCCATTTGTTCAGTATCTACCTGAACCGGCATTTCATCGACTGAGTCAGCCGATGGGTTGTTAGGTACAACCTTCGAAGGCAGATCTTTAACATCCACCACACCGTGGGGATGCAAAATGGTCATTCGCTCCATCAGGTTTGCAAGCTCACGCACATTACCCGGCCAGCTGTAGTTGCACAGCGCCATGACTGCAGCCGGAGTCAGACGAACTGAGGCATTTTTCTCATGCTCAAGACGGGTGATTAGCTCATTGATCAGCAGCGGCAAATCTTCAACGCGATCTTTGAGACGCGGCATTTCGATCGGGAACACATTTAATCGATAGTACAAGTCTTCGCGGAACTTGCCGTCAGCAATGTGCTTTTCCAGATTACGGTGGGTTGCCGCAACAATTCTCACGTCACATTTAATGCTTTTGTTGCTGCCGACACGCTCGAAGGATCGCTCCTGAATAACGCGCAACAACTTCACCTGCATTGGCAGTGGCATATCACCAATTTCATCGAGAAAAATAGTACCGCCCTGTGCCAGCTCAAAGCGACCCTGACGAGCACCAATAGCACCCGTGAACGAGCCTTTCTCATGTCCGAACAGCTCACTTTCTAAAAGCTCACTTGGAATCGCGCCACAGTTAATTGGCACAAACGGCTTGGAACGGCGTTGAGAATGATAATGAATATTGCGTGCGACGACTTCCTTACCGGTTCCCGATTCACCCAGGATAAGCACAGTCGCTTCTGTCGGCGCGACCTGTTCGAGCATTTTTCGGACCCGTTTGGTTTCACGGCTGTTGCCAACCAGGCTGCGAAAAAGCTCAGGTGACTGAGTTTGTGTTCCCGAGGCTGCAACCTTTGCAGCAGGTGCTTGCGGTTCTTCTTTTTCAATACCTGCTTCGACTTCTGCTCTGTGCAAAACGTTAGATAGATCAGAGAAGCGCGTATCAGCGGTAATGCAACCCAGAAAGTTGGTTTCCACCTGCTCGGTTGTCATATCGAGAGGGGTATTGCCGGAAACCAATATAAATGGCGGACAGCGCTCTACAGCTGCACGGATCTTTTGCAAGTGATCGAGAATACCCGGGCAATTTCCGATGATAATTGCCAGTTTATCTGACAAACCCGGATACCCTTCCAAAATAGAGGGAGAGCTTATCGCTTTGGCATCGTAGTCTACGAACTCCAGTTGATGCAGAAGCTTCTGGGCTCGTTCGCTATCAGAATCGATAACCAGAATTTGATTTTGTTTTGTCTTCCCCATTGAATGGTCCGGTTGAGTCGAAAGATGGGTTTGCTATGACCGTGATGCACGGAAACCAGCAGCGTATTTACAGATTCAGTGGAGTATAGACGGCATTTTGACTTTCGGGACCGCAAGACAATATGTTGATGTGCATTTGAGCTTCCGCAGGGTTATGAGTACCGACAATGGCAATGGTCTGCCGCTTTGGCGAAACTGCCGGACGTTTGAGCAACATGCTTAAAGCCAGCGAATTTTTCGACGCAAAACGAGTACTTAGCCATACTTGTTGATTTTAGTGGCAGGTTCACGCACACGCAAACCTACGGACATAACCGCCGCCGATGAAATGCTGGCAACCTGCTATATTTAGCGTAAAGTTTCCCGACTGGTCATGCAGACAATGTTCGATGCACCAGTTCTCAATGACAACACGA
This sequence comes from uncultured Granulosicoccaceae bacterium, assembly GCA_938008205.1. Taxonomy (GTDB): domain Bacteria; phylum Pseudomonadota; class Gammaproteobacteria; order Granulosicoccales; family Granulosicoccaceae. Next base: position 3,129 of record CALLLY010000384.1, on the reverse strand, counting down.
TGAGTCTTTTTGTGATCAAGAAACCAACAACAGCGCCGTTATCCTCGATCACGAAATCGGACACATCGGTGCGACGTTGTGGGGCGTGACGGTATGAACAAGACTGCCACGGGCCAACCCATCACCGCCGATTTCAGTCGCGCTGATAAAAGAAGACGCATTAAAAAGCGCTATCAGCAAAATAATAAGACGGCAGAAAACACTGCCAGCGAGACTTCACAAGCGCATAACCGCCGCGCAGAAGACTGGCTAAAACACATCGAGGGGGAATCGGTTGTGGACAACGAGAAAGTAAGAAAAATTAAGGCCGCTATCAGCGCAGGCACCTACGTGGTAGATGCGAACAACATTGCTGAAAAGCTGATGGATCTGGAATTGGAACTGACCAAACCATCGAAAGACACGTAACGCTGGCGAAGGGAGCAATGCTCCTTCTTACGTGAGGGGAAAATTGGTGGAGCTACGCGGGATCGAACCGCGGACCTCCTGCATGCCATGCAGGCGCTCTCCCAGCTGAGCTATAGCCCCGAAAGACGGTGGATGCTAAACACTGTTGAGGTGGCTGTCAATTAACTTTGATCGCCACCTCAGCATTGCTTTAACCGGCACTTCGCTTTTCGACATATTCAATTGCCTTGCCAATCCGTGCGACTGACCTTTCCTGACCGATCAGTTCCAGTGTATCTGCAATATCCGGCGACGCGCTGCCACCGGTAATCGCTACCCTGAGTGGCTGACCGATCTTACCGAAACCGACCTCCAAAGACTGCGCGACATTATCTAACCGCTGTTTTAAATTGGCGGCAGTCCATTGCGACTCACTTTGCAACTCCGCCTGCACTGCCTGTAGTACTGCCAGGCTCACCGGCCGCAGTTGTTTTTGGGCGGCTTTCGGATCCAGTTCAACATCATCTACATAAAAAATCCGGCTCTGCACGGCCATATCTTTCACGGTTTGCGCACGTTCACGTAACAGACCTGCCAGCTTTTCCGGAGAGGGTCCTGCCGCTGTATCAATGCCCATTTCCTTCAATTCCAGTTGTAGCTGATCACCAAGTTCAGCACCACTCAACTGAGCCATATGCTGCTGGTTCACCCACAACAGCTTGGTATTATCAAACACCGAACCCGATTTTTGGCACGCTTCCAGTGAAAATAGCGTTTTGAGCTCATCCAGGCTGAAAAGCTCCTGATCGCCATGTGACCAGCCAAGCCGTGCCAGATAGTTCAACAATGCCTGCGGCAATATACCTTCCTGCTGATATTGCATAACACTCACTGCACCATGCCGTTTTGACATGCGCTTACCATCGTCACCCAGAATCATGGGTAAATGCGCAAACTTCGGTAAAGGCGCACCTAACGCGTTAAAAATATGTATCTGTCGCGGGGTGTTATTAATGTGATCGTCGCCCCTGACCACATGCGTGATGCGCATATCAATATCATCAGCAACGACTGAAAGGTTGTAAGTAGGGTTGCCGTCAGACCGGCAAATAACCAGATCATCGAGTTCGGCATTATCGATTTCGATTTTTCCTTTGACCAGATCATCAATCACGACTTTGCCGTCCAACGGTGTTTTAAATCGCAGCACAGGCTCGACGCCCGGAACCGGCTCGGTGCGATCACGACAAGTGCCATCGTAACGAGGCTTGCGTTTCTCTAGTCGTGCTTTTTCCCGCATCTCTTCGAGACTTTCCTTACTGCAATAACAGCGATAGGCATGACCGCTTTCGACCAAACGCTCGATAATTTCTTTGTAGAGGTCGTAACGCCGGGTCTGAAAGAACGGCCCTTCGTCATAATCGAGCCCAAGCCAGTCCATACCATCAAGAATCGCCTGCACCGATTCTTCGGTGGATCGCTCCCTGTCGGTATCTTCCACGCGCAACACAAACTGCCCGCCAGTCTGCCTCGCCAGCAGCCAGTTAAACAGCGCTGTGCGGGCCCCGCCAAGATGAAGATAGCCGGTCGGGCTGGGCGCAAATCGAGTGCGAACGGTCATGCGGTGGATTTTCCTGTAATGACAAGAATATGTGATCTATACTGTAGAGGAGTGTTTTGCCGGCTGGCAACTCACCGAATCAAGCAGACCATTATACATGTGGCAGCCCTGTCAGCAGCAACAACGGCCACGTATACACAAGCCAGACCACAATACATGGCCACCGACGGACCAACCACAAACAACGGCACACAACCCCCCGCCGATCCTGCCTCGTCCCACTTTTCGTGGTACTCAGTCAGCGCATCGGAGACCGGGTTTGTCAGATCCGTAAATGAAGATGCACATCTTGATGCGCGCGAGAGCAACCTGTGGGTGGTGGCCGACGGTATGGGCGGTCACAGCTTTGGTGACAAAGCGAGCCGAACCGTCATCGATCAGCTGATCAGCTTTAAGGGAGAGCCTAACGTCAGGCAAAGCCTGAAGGATCTGGAAAACCGGTTGTCGAAAGCCAACACGCTGTGCCGCGATCATGCGAGTGGCAATATCATGGGCACCACAGTCGCCGCACTTTATGCGCAGGATGATCACGGTTACTTCATCTGGGCCGGCGACAGTCGAATATATCGCTACCGTGGCGACGGGTTAGTACAACTCACCGAAGATCACAGCTACGTTCAGGAACTGGTTAGCCTGGGTGAGCTGCGCCGCGAAGACATGGAACAACACCCATCGTCCAATATCATCACCAGAGCCGTGGGCGTGCACTCCGAACTTGAAATTGAAACCAACGAAGCGCTGGTGCAACCCGGTGATCGTTATCTCATCTGTACTGACGGCTTGTTTAAAGATGTCAGCCAGGATGAAATTGCCGGAGCCATGGCGCTGGTAACAGCAGATGAAACACTGCAAAGCCTGGTAGACCTGGCGATGGAACGCGGCGGGCGCGACAATATCACTGCGATTGTTGTGCAGGCTGCCGCAGTTTAAGCGGCCGCTAAAGTTAAGCGGAAACGTTAACGCATCCACCGAAGTAAAGTGGATGCGCTTTCCAATCAAACAGGCTTACGCTGCATTGCGGGGCAATTCTTCAAAGCTTAGCTCACCCTCTTTGGTATCGATGCGAATAGTGTCACCGGCCGCAAATGCGCCGCTGAGTATTTCCCGCGCCAGACGATTTT
>CALLLY010000383.1 GCA_938008205.1 uncultured Granulosicoccaceae bacterium | reverse complement strand
AACGAGTCATAGTGACGCTGTAGCAAAAGTCGCAGTTCCTGTGTTTGCAGCATCGTGCTGCAAACACACAAGTGGCTTTTAAACCCGATTGCTGCTACTTGCAGCGTCGCTGTACATAATGCATATTCGCCTGGCTATGCTGTCGACAGACTCTCCCGTTACCACCAAAGTTGCAACACGTTTGTGATTCAGGAAAACCGTTGAAACGCATTATCATCCTGCTGTCTCTAATGATAACCGGGCTCGCTTTTGCGCAGACCGGTGAACCCTTGCCGGTGCCGGCACCTCCGGGGCTTGGGGCCAAAAGTTATCTGGTTGTTGATTTTCATACGGGTCGGGTGATTGCAGAAAAAAATCCGGACATGCGGCTTGAGCCTGCCAGTCTGACCAAAATGATGACGGCTTATATCGTCTCGTATCAGCTTAAGCAGGGGGTGATCTCTGCGGATGATTTTGCACCGGTGAGTAACTATGCGCACAGTGCAATCGGTTCACGAACGTTTTTAGAGCCTGGCTCACAGGTGACCATACGCAACCTGATGTACGGCCTGGTTGTGCAGTCAGGCAACGATGCCAGTATTGCTTTGGCTGAGCACGTGGGTGGCAGCGAGGAAGGCTTTGTCGCCATGATGAATGAGATGGCCAGGCGCCTCGGTATGACCAACACCAGCTTTGCGAATGCTACCGGCTTACCTGCTCCTGATCACTACTCGACAGCAAGCGATATGGCTAAACTTGCGACTGCCGTTATTCGAGATCACCCAGCGCACTATAAGTTGTACTCGGTTAAAGAGTTTGAATATAACGGAATTAACCAGAAAAACCGCAACACATTACTGTTGCACGATCCCAGTGTCGACGGCATCAAAACCGGGCACACCCAGGCTGCGGGTTACTGTCTGGTGGCGTCAGCCAAGCGCGGCAATATGCGTTTGATCAGTGTGTTGATGGGGGCGCGCAACGAACAACAACGTGGTACCGAAAGCATGCGTGCTTTGAATTACGGATTTCGTTTTTTTGAAACGGTCAGACTCACGCAGGCCAACCAGAAGCTCGGTGATGTACAAGTCTGGGGTGGACGCGAAGACCTGGTTTCCATGGCGGTGCCCGAAGAGCGTTTTCTCACGCTGCAAGCAGGGCAGAAAGAATCATTGCAGCGCGACTTTGACGTATCAGAAGATCTGGTCGCGCCCATCAGTGCCGGTCAGCCAATTGGTAAGGTAAAGTACACACTACACAATAAAGTGGTTGCGGAGTTGCCGGTGGTGGCGCTGCAGCCCGTAGAGCGTGGCAACTTTTTAACCCGTACGGCAGACTCTTTTAAACGCATGATGCGGTAAACCGAGTGACTGACGATCGACCGATTCAGAATTTTCCGGATACCTATTCGATTAAAGCGGTAGGCGAAGACAATGGCGACTTTGCTGAATTTGCACTGGGTATTGTGAAAGGCATAATTGCCGATCACGACAGCATTACCCACTACAGCCGGGCCAGTCGTAACGGCAAGTATTTGTCCGTGACCATTTCTTTTACTGCGCAGGATCAGGCCCAGCTTGATCAGGTATTTTCTGATATGAGCGCACAGGAACGCGTGGTCTGGGTGCTGTAGGGTAAGGAACCCTTGAAGTTTTGGTGGTTGCTGCCATCATTTGCTCATGACAGAGCCTACCGTTCGCGCATTTGGACTGCAGAACTACCACACTGCAGTTGAGCGCATGCGTGAATTTACCGATACCCGAACCGCACAAACTCCTGATGAATTGTGGGTGTTGCAGCATGCGTCTGTTTATACCCTGGGCCAGGCTGGAGATGAGGCTCACATACTCAATGCCGATGGCATTGAGGTTGTCAAAACTGATCGTGGCGGGCAGGTTACCTATCACGGCCCCGGGCAGTTGATTGTCTATGTGCTGGTGGATCTCAAACGCGGATCTCTTGGCGTGCGCACGCTGGTACAAACCATGGAAAACGCCGTGATCGAGCTACTTGCGCGACATGGTGTTGAGTCAAACAGCCGCAGGGATGCCCCCGGTGTTTATGTGAATGATAAAAAAATTTCCGCCCTCGGGCTAAGGGTGCGACGCGGATGCACGTTTCATGGGCTATCGTTAAATGTAGATATGGATCTGACCCCGTTCACAGGCATTAACCCGTGTGGTTATGCCGGGCTATCTGTGACACAGTTGAAAAATGAAGGTGTTGATCTCACCGTTGAGCAGGCGGGTGAAGCGCTTGTTTCGATATTGATCGATGCACTGCAAATAGGTAATAAGGCCGGATAGTGAGCGATAAAAATTCTGCAAAATTAAAAATTGATCAGATACCCGTGGTGTCTGGCAGTAAGTACAAAACCTCGCACGGGTTCAATGCGATCAAAGACGGTGTGAAGTCACAGGCCAACCAGGGCTCTGGTCATTCGCGAAAGCCGAGCTGGCTGCGCGCCAAAGTGCCGGGTGGCGGTAAGTTTAACGAGGTGAGGGCCAATGTGCGTGAGCATCGATTGGCAACGGTATGCGAAGAGTCCAAGTGTCCGAATATTGGTGAGTGCTGGACTGCCGGTACCGCCACTATTATGGTCATGGGGGCGGTATGTACTCGTGCGTGTCGTTTTTGCTCTGTCGATACCGGTAACCCGAACGGATGGCTGGATGCTATGGAGCCGCAGAATACGGCGCGTTCCGTTGAACTTATGGATCTTAAGTATGTTGTGATTACCTCAGTTGATCGTGATGATCTGGATGACGGTGGTGCCGCTCACTATGCTGCGTGTGTCAAAGCGATTAAAGACTTGCGACCGCAGACCGCGGTGGAAGCGTTAACACCTGACTTTGATGGACGCGAGGAATTGATAGAGCTGGTGGTTGATTCCGGGCTTGAAGTGTTTGCCCAGAATGTTGAAACGGTGGAGCGGCTAACGCATCCGGTGCGTGATCCGCGCGCAGGTTATCAGCAGACTATCAATGTGTTGCGTCATGCTAAAAAGCACCGGCCGGACGTATTGACCAAAACCAGTTTAATGCTGGGTCTTGGTGAGACCGAGGCAGAGATTGTAGAAACAATGGATCATCTGCGTGACGCTTCGGTGGATATTTTAACCATGGGTCAGTACCTGCGGCCGACTAAAAATCATCTGGAGGTAGAGCGCTATGTCACTCCCGATGAGTTTAACCACTATCGCGAGCTTGGACTTGAGCGCGGGTTTCTCGAAGTGGTTTCCGGCCCGCTGGTGCGGTCAAGTTATCGGGCCGAGCGTGTGCTGGAATTGAATAACGTGGGGTTGTCTTAAG
>CALLLY010000382.1 GCA_938008205.1 uncultured Granulosicoccaceae bacterium | reverse complement strand
GACGAGGTTTGGTAGTCGTTGGTTACCGGAGCAGGGCTGTCGTGAAGCGGTGGTAGCTCTGCGTTCAGCGGCACAATTTCGACTTCGTCGAGATCAGTATCGAAGTTCGGGTCGAAGCGGGTGGTTCTTACATCCACGCTTAAGCGCGGATCGGGTGGATTGGGATTATCGGTTAAGCGTGGATCTGATTCATAAGGGTGGCTGCTGTAGGCGGGAGCATCCTCTATTTCACCGAGGTTATTCGCGCGGGTTTTCAGCTTGGACTTACGTACCGGGCGTGGCGGTTGTTGTGGCTGATAGGAATCGGCAGGCTTTTTAATACCATTGAAGGCATCCCGCCATTGAGCAATGCTTTGCGGGCGGTCTTCGGCTTCCATGTTTAAACCCCAGTCAATGGCGTTTAAGAAATCATCGGAATAAAGTTGCTGCGCCTTGTTGGCTACCGACGACAACGGATCACTGGAATTGGTTAAGCTGCTCGATGCGCGTGTAACGGAATCTACCGGCATTTCGCCGGTAACCGCTTCATACAACACGGCGGCCAGCGCATAGATATCTGACCACGGGCCCTGATCGTTTTCCGAAACGTTGTATTGTTCTATCGGGGTGTATCCTACGGTAACCACGGCAGTGAGTTGTTGGGTGGTTTCACTCATGGTGTATCTGGCAGCGCCAAAATCCAGCAGAACCGGAGAGCCGTTGTCGCGCAGATAAATGTTGGACGGTTTGATGTCCCGGTGGGCCAGACCGTTGCGGTGAATTTCTTCCACGCCATCAAAAATCGGAAACAGAATTTCGCGCAGTTGATCTTCTGGCAGTGTGCCTTGTTCTTCAAATACTTCGGCCAGCTCACGCCCGTGCTCGTAATCCATAACCATGTAGGCGGTGTTATATTTATGGACTACCTGATGCACACGCACTATGTTCAGGTGCTTGAAGCGCGCCAGAGTTTTGGCTTCGCGGGCAAAATTGCTCAGCCCGATATTGTAGTCTTCAACAAACTCTGGTCGCCTGGCAGAGACGGTTAGATGCTCGTCGCGATGGATAATCTCGCGCGGCAGATATTCTTTGATGGCAACGTGGACATCCAGGTTCAAATCAACAGCGAGGTAGGTCACGGCGAATCCACCGCGTCCCAGAACTTCCTCTATCTGGTAACAGCTTATCGTGTCGCCACGCTGAAGGGTGTCAGAATAGCTTGTCACGCGCACTCCGATTCTTTGTAATTCAATGATTTAGCCCATCAAAAAGAGCAGCTGACCGGTGGCCCGCCGCATGATCAGCATAGTTTAATCGATTATTTGCCCATCAGTGTTGAAGAATGGTGAATTCCTTTGGCTGCAGGCAGGCATACAGCGTACCGGACCAACTTGGCCGTAGACTGAATAGAGCCGGTAGCGACCGGCCCTGTTGATCCAGGGCTGACGATTGCTGTGGTGTCGTGGGTTAGTTTTTCAGATACTCCGCCATCGAGTCGTCCATTGCCTCGGTCCACTTGGTGTGGTGCGACGGAGACTGGGTTTGGGTAATCAGTGACTTATGGGCCTTGTCTCTGAAGCCCATGATGTCGTCATGCTTGTGGTGCTCCCAGTCCATGAATGCCTTGTTCACACCTTCGATATCAAAGCTCGGGTAGTCGGTCTGATCGATGAGCTCCTGGGTGTAATCGCCCTGAAACCAGATCATGTCTTCGTCGGTTTCCAGCATCGCCTCACGATCCAGCCATTTTTTGCTGTGGGCTTTCATGTCGGCGTCTGAGGGAATCTCGATTTTGCCCATGATGACATCTCTTGCCCACCACGCCTGGGCGTCGAACATGTTGAACGTGTAGAACTGATCCTGCATGCCCAGGTACATAACCTTCGGGTTGGGTTCGAAGGCAACGCCCTGGTAAAGATCGGGGGTCCACATGCGGTTGGTGGCGACCAGCCGCAGTTCATCTTCCATGAAAGGAAAATGGTGCAGGTAACCGGTGCACAGAATGATGGCATCGATATCTTTGCTGGTGCCGTCTTTGAAGTGGCAGGTTTTGCCTTCGATTTTCGTTAAAAGTGGTTTGGTTTCCCAGTTATCCGGCCAGTGGAATCCCATCGGGTTGGTGCGGTAACAGGCGGTTAATGATTTAGCGCCGTACTTCCAGCACTGCGATCCGATGTCTTCGGCGGAGTAACTGGCGCCGACCACCATAACGTCCTTACCTTTGAACTCCAGTGCATCGCGAAAGTCATGGGCATGTAACACACGACCTTCAAATTTATCCATGCCTTCAAAGTACGGCACGTTAGGCGTTGAGAAGTGCCCGTTGGCGACGATCACGTGATCGAAAGTTTCTTTTACACGTTTGTCGTTCACCAGATCATGAGCGGTAACCGTAAAGTTATCGGTTGCTTCGTGGTATTCAACGTTGCGCACCGGATGATGAAAGCGACACCACTCTCTGACGCCGGCTTTTTCAACACGGCCTTTGATGTAGTCCGCCAATACTTCACGCGGTGGAAAACTCGCTATGGGTTTGCCAAAGTGCTCATCGAAGGAATAGTCGGCAAATTCAAGGCACTCTTTGGGGCCGTTAGACCACAGGTAGCGATACATGGAGCCGTGTACCGGCTCGCCGAACTCGTCCAGTCCTGTTCTCCAGTTATAGTTCCAAAGCCCGCCCCAGTCGCCTTGCTTTTCAAAGCAGACAACCTCAGGAATTTCTTCGCCGTTTTGTTTGGCAGATTGAAAAGCCCTTAGTGCCGCTGTGCCGCACGGGCCGGCACCAATGATTGCAACGCGCTTGGACATATAACCTCCGGATTTTTATTGGTGAAAAAAAATTTCTTATAACTGTGCCATACATTCTATCTGACTTTAAACAGGCTCAGTTAGCCGCCGAGATCAGCGCCGAGAGATTCGGCAACCAGCCGTTGAAAGTGATGAACCGCATGTTCAGATAATTCACTGCGGTCTTCGTCAATGACAAAACGGCCCTGATTGTATCCGTTTGACTTTAATCCGCGTTGTACGCTTTCGCACAGGCCAATATCTTCCGGCTGCAATGTGTCCTTTTGGTAGTCCATGGCTTCCTGCAACTGCTTGCTTGCCTTGCCATCCGGGACAAACCAGTCCTGGTATTCAATAGTCTGGCCGGCACCATCCGGGACCATTTGCAGGACAGAAAGATTGGCCTCACCGGGATAGGCCCACAGCGTCAGGTTAGGCCATAAAAACCAGCCGGCAAAGCCGAAATCCACGTCACCTTTTTCAAAGGTGTAAGCAGTGTTTTCGGTGGAGTTTGCGGCATTGGAAATGTGGCTTGAATAGATCCCGTGCACCTCAGAGCGATAGCTTTTCATATCGACCAGGTCTACAAAATCACGGTGTGCGGTGTGGCAGTGATAGCACTCCAGAAAGTTGTCGA
>CALLLY010000381.1 GCA_938008205.1 uncultured Granulosicoccaceae bacterium | reverse complement strand
ACCAGATGCATAGTGGCAGTAATGCCACATTATTGTGCAGCAGCAATATTGCTAACAGCATCGCACAGGTGCTGATGGCGACGGTTTTGTAGGCGCCAAACACCAGCAATTTTAAGCGCTGATGGAGCACTTCAGGTGAGTTGTCGGTTATGCCCACTTGTCACATCGTCTTACCACGGTGACGGGGTTAGCGGTCAGTCGCGTCAAATCTTCAAAAGTGTGTGGTATTTCGCGCTAGCCTGGATTATTCATGAGGATTCGGCACATAGCCGCCAAGGTAATAAAAACAAGGGCGCTCAACAAGTTGTCTGATCGTGCTGGCAGTGTGTTAAGAGTGCTAGCACTTGATAGTTTGGCGCGAGTACTCCGCAATTTTGTGAACTGATGCAGATTCTCCGGAAAGCTGCCTGGGGTCGTCAATTCGGTGTTCTATCGCAGCCCTAAAACCGAATTTATCGAAGAACTTATCGTACATATCTCCTCCATAACTGGCGGTTGCGAAGAGCTCACCTGTGCCTTCGTCAATTTGCAGTTCTATTGCAGCAAGTGGTTGCGGTGCCGGCCCGGAAAGGACTTTTGCACCTTGATGCGGGTCGTAGACGCTGCGTTCAGAACAGCAGGAAATCAGCCCGCTGCGTTCCTCTGTTTTACCCTCGTGGCTGATAAAAGATATGTTGTCGTGCCGATAGTTAATAAAAGAAATTTCCCTGGCCGGGTGACTCATTTTGTGTGAGCAGATTGCCGAGTAGGCGACGATTGAGCCGTTCGGTCCAACACCTCCTCGCCAGTTATAAGCATTTCCCCCACTATCTGCTAATGAGCTTGCAGTCGCAGCTGCGCCAAGATCAATTAAAAAGCAGGGTGTCGTCACGTACGGATAGAAAAACAGGTAAGGCTCACCGGCTTTTAAAGCGTCCGGTTTTAGTGGAGATTTGTCGCTGTCCAGAAGCCTTGTACTTGGATAGGCTGTTCGCGCTGCAGCGGGGGAAGGGATGGTAGCCGCGGCAAATGCGCCCGCGATCATAGAGCTGCACACTCGATTAAACTGTCTTCTATTCAGTTTGTTTGTCATCTGACTGTTCCTCGCGTGGCTCAAGTCGCTGTTAATCGGGTTGATCGAGTAGCTGAATCCAGTGCACGACCGGTGTGTCGCCAGCTGCGGACTGCAGATGTAACAGGCAGCCGATGTTAGCAGTAGCAATTTGTTGCGGCTTGCTCTTCAGTAGTGAAGTTATCTTTCTCTTTAGCAGTTTTTGAGAAAGCGATTTCTGTGTAATGGAATAGGTACCTGCAGAGCCGCAACAAAAGTGAGCGTCTTTCACCGGTGCCAGTTTAAAACCAAGTTTCTGTAATAGTACTTCTGTTGTGCCGAGCTGCTTCTGTCCATGTTGCAAAGTGCAGGGCGGGTGAAAGGCCAATGTGTCATCAGATCCGTTGCGTTTTAACTCACTGAATTTTGGATTGGCATCTTCTTCAGCGGCAATGATTTCACTGATGTCCTTACACAGGTCGCTGATCTTTTGGGCTTTGGCGGCGTACTGTGGATCGTCCTTGAGCATGTGCGCATACTCTTTAACAAAAACCCCGCAACCGCTGGCAGTCATCACAATGGCTTCCGCACCCTGTTCGATTTCACTGTACCAGGCATCAATATTGGCCTTTGCAAATGCCAGCCCCTCATCCTGTGCGTTAAGGTGGTAGCTCAGCGCACCACAGCAACCGGCGTTTTTTGCGACAACTAACTGGATGTCGAGTCTGTTGAGAACGCGAGCAGTTGACGCGTTTATCGCAGGCGCCATAGAAGGTTGTACGCAGCCGTCCAGTACCAGCATGCGTCGCGTGTGTTGGGTTGTTGGCCAATCACCGGCGTGTTGCACTGGCGGGATATGACTTTTTAATTGCTGCGGCAACACCGGTGAAAACAGACGGCCAAGCTTCAGCAGCGGTTGTACTCTTGCGCTAAAGGGTAATACTTTTCGCATAGACCAGCGCAGTGCGCGTTGTGCCGGGCTACGGGGTACGCTCTCTTCAACAATACCGCGTCCGGCATCTACCAGGTGGCCGTATTCAACGCCACTGGGGCAGGTTGTTTCGCAGTTGCGGCAAGTCAGACAACGGTCAAGATGCAACTGTGTGCTTTTGGTTGGCTCTACGCCTTCCAGCACTTGTTTTATCTGATAAATGCGGCCTCGCGGGCTGTCCAGCTCGTTGCCGAGCAGATCGTATGTCGGACAGGTTGCAAGGCAAAAGCCACAGTGTACGCATTTGCGCAAAATCTGCTCTGCCTGAGCACCTAACTCGGTGGCTTTATATTTTTCGAGTAGTGAAGTTTGCATGCGCGTTTCTGACCGAATGATTAATGGGCGGTGTTCATCTAGATTCCTCCGTAGAGGCGCCCCGGATTAAACAGGTTGTTTGGATCAAATTCGTTTTTTATATTTTTGTGTAAGGCCATTATTTCATCTGTCTGCGGATGAAATGCACCAACCTGTTGCACAAGTGTGGGGTCTGCTTTAAACAGTTGCGCATGTCCGTTGACTCGTGCTGCAATCTCTCTAACCTGACCGGCGTCTGCTTCGCTGTATAGCCAGCGCTGCATTCCAGCCCAGTCATATAAACAGGGTCCGTCGATATCGAGCTGTGGTGTCAGTGGCGGCACACTGATGCGCCACAGTGGCGCGCTGCTGGAAAAGAAATCCATCGTTTGATTATTCAGTTGATTCCAGAAGCCTGAGTCGGTGACCTCACCCCCGATGCTGCTGACAGCGGCATCGACTGCAGTTTTAACACCTGCCAGTCGTATGTAGAGTGAGCCCTCATGCCATGCCGATGCGGTGACCAGAGGGGATTCACCTGCCAGCTGTTGCATTCTCGGCAGTGCTGAATGGATATCGAGCTCCTGACGCAGTGTGATTTGTTGCTCTGCCATAGGCACAACCTTTAGAGAAACATCCAGTAACACACCCAAAGTCCCCATAGCGCCGGTCATGAGTCTGGTGACATCGTAGCCTGCCACGTTTTTCATGACTTCGCCGCCAAATCGCAGACTGTGGCCGTAACCATTGATTAGCCGGCAACCCAGCACATGATCGCGCACACCACCAAGGTAGGGTCGCGCCGGGCCGGCAATCGCTGTGGCGACGGTTCCGCCTATAGTGGCATTGGGACTATATTGCGGCGGTTCAAACGCGAGCATCTGGCTATGTTCTGCCAGTGTGTTATCTATATTTATTAACGGGGTGCCGGTGCGGGCAGTGATGACTAATTCGGTAGGTTCATAGGCAACCACTCCCTGATGAGCAGATATATCAAGTACCGCAGCATCGTTAATAGTGCCTATAAAGTCTTTACTGCCACCCGCTCGAATATTGACCGGCTGTTTATCTGCAACGGCCTGCACAACCTGTTGCTGAATCTCATCTGTAGCGTCGTGATTGTGCATGTCTAGAAGCGCTCCAGCTCGCTATGCGGGAGCTGTCCATGGTGCACGTGCAGTGCACCGAACTCTGCACAGCGGTTGAGTGTAGGAATAGCTTTACCGGGGTTGAGCAGCGCGTCGGGATCAAAAGCCTTTTTCAACGCATGAAACTGGGTGATTTCATCAGAGCCGAACTGCACACACATTTGATTAATCTTTTCCATACCAACACCGTGTTCACCAGTAATGGTGCCACCTACCTCTACACACAGTTCGAGTATTTTACCGCCGAGTTCTTCAGTGCGTTCCAGTTCACCGGGAATGTTGGCATCGAACAGAATCAGCGGATGCAGATTGCCATCACCGGCGTGGAAAACATTGGCGATACGCAGTTTGTAATCCTCTGACCATTCAGCCATTTTTTGCAATACCGTAGACAGGTGTCGGCGCGGAATGGTGCCATCAAT
>CALLLY010000380.1 GCA_938008205.1 uncultured Granulosicoccaceae bacterium | reverse complement strand
GAGAGTTACAGAAAATCAGGCCAAATTCACGAGGTTCTCGCTGGATTACGCAGTTATTACCTGTTTCCCGGCCTGAGAAACGATTTTTAACCTCAGTTTTTCCCTGGTTCGGCAGTTATACAAGTGTGCATCGAGAAAGTTGGAATACCTAGTGCGTAGGATTCGCGACACTTCGGGCATCAAGCGAAGCAACTGCGACGTGTTTGTAAGTGATGTAAAAAGTCAGGCAACGTGGTGCGAAGGCATTAGTTAGCCGGTAACGAGTTAAATTACCTAACAGTGACAGGAATGAATATGAAAAAAGACCTTCTTAAACTGGCGGTGCTGGGCGCACTTGCCAGCACAGCAAGCGTTGGTTACACAATGCAGGACATGACCTCGGTGTTGCCAAATGCACAACCGGGTGAGTGTTACGCCAAAGTGGTTATCCCGGCAAAGTATCGAACTGAGACTTCAACAGTAGTCAGCAAAGAAGCCAGTGAAACCGTAAAAATTATTCCAGCCAAGTACGAATGGGCTGAAGAGCGCATCATGGTCAGCGAAGCCGGCAGCGAGCTGCGTGTTGTCCCGGCCACTTACGGCACTGAAACTCAAACCTATGAAGTATCTCCTGCGTCTTCGCAGTGGGTTATGGGTTCGGTAAACAGCAGCGTAGTCGCAAACCCTGGAATGTTGGCAATGGCGAAAGCTTCGGGTGCAAACCTTGACAGCGCACGTCCTGGTCAGTGTTTCGATGAGCACTACAAGCCAGCCACGTATCGCACCATCACTGAAAAAGTACTGGTTTCTGAAGCTTCTGAAGACATCAAACTGATGCCTGCCAAGTACGAGTGGGTTGAGCAGCGCGTGATGGTTTCTCCAGCTTCTCGCAAGCTTGTGGAAGTGCCAGCGGTATTTGAAACAGTTTCAGAGCGCGTTAAAGTTGAAGACGCAAAAACCATGTGGAAGAAAGGTCGTGGTGGTATCGAGAAAATCGATCATGCCAGTGGCGAAATCATGTGTCTGGTAGAAGTACCTGCTGTATTCAAGACCCTGAACAAGCGTGTTCTTAAGTCTGCTGCAGCCACCAGGGTTGTTGAAGAGCCAGCGCGTTACGAAACTATTCGTGTACGTAAGCTTGTAAGCGATTCTACTGAATCTCGCGTTGCTATCCCTGCCAAGTACAAAGACGTAACCAAGCGTGTCATGGCAAGCGAAGCCAGTCACATGTGGCATGAGTCTTCAGGTAGTGGAATGTCATTCGGTAAGCACACTGGAAACAAAATCTGTTTGCAGGCTACTCCTGCCAAAATGGCGACTGTAACAAAGAGCGTCGTAAAAGCGCCTGCTTCAGTCAAGCGAGTAGAAATTCCAGCTAAGTACGATACCAAGCGTGTGAAGCGTCTGGTCAGCGAAGCCAGAGAAATCCGCACACCGGTTCCAGCACAGACTAACACTGTGACTAAGCGTGTGAAGATCTCTGATCCGCGAATGGAATGGCGTCCTATCCTGTGTGAAACCAACATGACTGGCGATATGATTCAGGGCGTGCAGCGTGCACTGAAATCTGCCGGCTATGCACCAGGACCTATCGACGGTGTTCTTGGTTACCAGACTATGACAGCAGTTGAGCGTTTTCAGAATGCTCGTGGCCTTGCTACAGGTGGTCTGACTTATGACACTCTGGATAAGCTGGGTGTCAATGTAGCGCGCTAGTTCCTATCGGCATGCAGTGCCGATGAACCAGTCGAAGAAAGGGCCGCTATGCGGCCCTTTTTTTGTCTGTTAGCCAATCGCCGACGTCACTGGTTCGGAATGAGCGATGGCACGCGGACTGCTATCGATGGTGTATCGGTGGTCTACACCATAGGCAGAGTTAAACAAATGGTTCGGAATCCGGGCTTGGCCCTAAAGGACAAACTTAGTCACGGGTTGGCTGTCTGCGTGGTGCTTGGGTTCGCTGCGTTCGCAGTGCCCAATAATGCTGCGGCGGATCCATTAGTTGAAAAGTCTGAAAGTCACCACAAAAAACCAGTTGTTGCGGAGCCTGCCGACTCCACTGAAATATCCCCTTTACTGTCGTTGATGCAGTCGATTGTGACTGTGGAGACTGTCATTAGCCCGAAAGCCCGTACTGCAAAAAATTTTGGTGTGTCACGCCAGGGGTCGGGCGTTGTGCTGGATAGTCAGGGACTGGTCGTTACGGCGGGTTATCTGATCTCTGAGGCAGAATCAGTCGTGGTAACGTTCCATGATGGAAGCAGGCATCCAGCTGAATTGGTTGCTTACGACAGTGCATCCGGTCTGGGGCTGATCAGAGTGACAGGTGGCCACACCACCGTACCGGTAAACATCGGCAATTCAGAGAAGGTCGCGAAGGGTGATCTTGCGATGATTATTCCGGCGTCTGGTGAATCTGATGCAGTAGCGGTAAAGGTTGGCAAGATTAAAAAGTACTCCGGAGGCTGGGAGTATATCGTCGACAAAGCGCTCCACACATACCCGCCCGCCACTGAGTTTACCGGCGCGGCCCTGGTATCTGATTCTGCCGAACTGCTTGGCATCGGTGGTCTGGTCACCATCGATATCGATATTGATCCAAAAGTTCGTGTGCCTGGAAATATATTTATCCCGGTAAACTCATTGATGTCGGTCATTGGGCAACTGTTGGTCGATGGTCGCTCACAGGGGTCTCGGCGTCCCTGGATTGGACTGCATACCAAGAACACAAAACGAGGCGTGACAGTGACGTCTTTTGAGAATGACGCACCAGCCAAATTATCGGATTTACGCAGCGGTGATATTATCGTTGCCGTATCTGGAAAGAAGGTTGACAGCCAAATAGACTTCTACGAAAAGATCTGGAAGCTTTATCAACCTGGTGAATCTGTAGACCTTCTGGTCCTGCGCGGAGATGAGTATCAACCGATCAGTGTTACTTCAATAGATTACTATGATTGGTTGCATGCTCCATCCCAGTCGACACAGCTGACTGAGCTTAGTGAGTGAGACTACGGTTGACTCACAGTTATAGAGTTATTGGTTAGTATGCTACTGACTTGTCTCATCACTGCAGCATTGATCATGACTGCATCTGTCATGGTGTATCGGGTTGCTAAAAGTACCATTGCTGACAGACGTCTAAGAACGCTGTGGGCTGGAACTTCTGCAACAATTGCAGTACTAACAATTATAGCGTTAGTGTCGTGTGTACTGCTGGGGCCTGCAGCAATGTCTTTTCTGCAGTTGGCCTATCCTGTGGCTACCGGCATTGCCATTCTCAGTTATGCGATTTTACTGATAAAAACAATTGAATACTTCTCTAATATAAATAGCGTCAACGGCATTAAGATTGTCGATCCACTAACCGGTGCCTACAACCAGATATACCTTGAGCAAAGACTCAGTAGCGAAATAGCCAGATCGCATCGTTATGGATCTCCATTGTCAGTAGTGTCATTGTCTATTGATGATTTTGCCGGCTTGCAGGAAGAGTACGGCCACCAGGCGGGTGGCATAGCGGTCAAAAAAGTGGCGGTTAAGCTTGCCGACTTGCTTCGTGAAACCGACGTAGTAACAACTTCGGGAAATGGACGATTTATACTGGTGCTGCCAGATACTCCTGAAGGCAGTGTCGATGGGTTGATTACACGCTTACATAGCGCTATTGATGGTATGGAAGTTATTGATGGTTCCGGAAAGGAGCGATCAGTGTTTATAAGTGTAAAATTTGGCAAGAGCCATTGTGGATTGAAAACTGATGGAGGACAGGAGCTTATTGATCGTGCAATAGAACGGGAAGCTTCACCACAGCCTGATTTGTTACGTATCGCTTAGTTACACATTGTTTCGTACCTGGTTACGTTGTCGGAACGTTGTCCGCTTTTAAACTGGTAGCAGAGGCATTCAAATAGTGATATATAAAACAACGTTACAGCCCGGCATAAATCTCGAAATTGGGTGTTACACTATTAGCTGCTCTTTTGTAGTTAACAGCTTATTCTTTTCAAGGGATATGGCTAAGTTTATATAGTGATTTTCAGCGAATATTAGGAGATACAATGAAAGCGTTATTGAAAAAAAGTGCTGCAGCCGAACCGTTTAGCTTTTC
>CALLLY010000379.1 GCA_938008205.1 uncultured Granulosicoccaceae bacterium | reverse complement strand
GCCCTTAATATCGGCATCGGGCAATTCAGTCCGCTGGCATCAAGCTCTTTGGTGAAGTCGCTCAACTGTGTTCCTCGCTCTCTGGCATTGAATAGTGTGATTAATCGTGTTCACCCATCGGTCGTGCCGGACGCTTCTGTTTGAGCAAGCGTTCTGCATGGTCCGGATTGTCTGCAAACATCATTCGGTAAGTTGTGCCTTTCACCACACCAGTGGCGGTTCGACACTGGCGCAGGAAATCCTTCGCCTCGCGATAATTAGGGTGCGACTGAAGGTAGGTCAGCTGCTGAAAAGGATTAATTTCGAATACATGATAGGCCACAGCCGGAGGGTATTACTGTAGCGCTGTACATTCAATATCCCCTTAGAAATATGTTGGCGCAACAGCCGAAAAGCGCGCATTAAGATAATGCGTAAAAGGGTAAACTCTCATTCATTGCCACTTTTTCGATACTATCGCCCCCATGCAATTGCTCCATGCACCCTTAGCCGTTCAAGATCGCCCCTGCCTGGTTGTGGGCAGCTCCCGGCTGGCGCTTCGTCTTGCCGAATGGCTGGTCCTTCACAAAGCTCAAGTTACCGTCATTGGCGACCACACCACCGATAACGATCGCATTCGCAGCACAAGCAGAGAAGTAACCTCTGCAGATATCGACAACAACTGGCTGGTAATCACAGCCAGTGACGACAAATCACTGAACAGCAGGATACTGGATTGGTGCAACGACAAATGCCGGTTCTGCTATTCCATCGACAACCCCGAACATGCCAGCTGGATGCTTAATCTGAGCGCTACCAGCCCTGGTCAGGTGGCGTTAGTTGGCGCCGGCCCCGGTGATCCGGAGCTGCTGACCCTAAGAGCGCTACGGCTCATTCAACAGGCTGATGTCATTGTTTACGACAGGCTGGTCAGCAAGCCGATCATGGCGCGCTGCAACCCGGCAGCCGAATTTATCTACGCAGGCAAATCCAAAGCCAACCATACCCTTCCACAGGAATCCATAAACAACCTGTTAGTCACACTGGCACAACGCCCTGCCAATGTGGTGCGTCTTAAAGGTGGCGACCCGTTTATCTTCGGCCGCGGCGGCGAGGAAATAGAAACACTGGCAGATCACCGCATACCCTTCCAGGTAGTTCCGGGCATCACAGCCGCCAGCGGTTGCGCTGCTTTTGCAGGCATCCCGCTAACGCATCGGGATCATGCTCAGTCGGTGGTGTTTGTTACCGGTCATCTTCGCAACGGCGAGATCAATCTCAACTGGCACGAGCTGGTGTCACCACAGCTAACAGTAGTGGTATATATGGGACTTACCGGGCTTGAAAACATTTGCGCATCAATGATCCAACACGGCCGCGAATCCAGCACACCGGCTGCGCTTGTACAGCAGGGCACACAGCCACAGCAACGTGTGCTGGTCAGTACCCTGAAAGATCTTCCCGCACTAGTGGCGAATAGCGAGGTGTCCGCACCGACCATGCTGATTATCGGTCACGTGGTGACATTAAGGGATAAGCTGGATTGGTTTAGCCCGGCACCCGATGCGTGAATGCAATTCACTTGACCGAATTACAAACCAAAGACCCTGATCCACTGAAGTAGAAACATAGAAAGGAAATTGTCAGTCAGATTTCTTGCAAGATACGAATTTCTGCGACTAACACAGATCATTCAACTTCTGAAACGGACGTCAATCTCATAAGTTCCGGGTAAACATACCAGCTCATGATGAAAACATACCCGATTATCCAGACAATAAATGCGACAAACAGGAACAGGTAACCGACTAAGGCACCGGTGACACCAACATCTACCAGTGCTCCTGCTATAAACAGGCCCGCACCGAAACACAAAAGTATCAGTAAAAGGAATTTTGATCCGAGCTTTTGCGACTTACTTATTTTTCTGTAGAGGTTCAGCCTCTCAGACAGCCCAAGCTGTTTAACACCAGGCATGGCATAAAACGAAAAAAACAACTTTTCAGGCATCACTTTTAACCCAAATAAAATCGCGAGCGCAATAGCTTAAACAGCTTTGTGGCCGAAATACCTAATGACCGTCGTCTTCACACAGCCGCTCGGAAACCGCCAACAAGGCCGCCTGCACCCGGGTTTGCACACCAAGTTTCTTTAGTACTGCACGCACATGTAACTTAACAGTACCGTCTACAATACCCAACTCACTGGCGATATGTTTGTTACTCTCACCTCGGGCAATATGCTTTAAGATATCCATTTCACGAGGTGTCAGGTTATAAGCATTTCCTGCTTTAGGTTCATCTTTAACCACTGCAGCTCTCGCCAGCAGGCCGGTAAATTCCTGTGCCACTACCGTCTCTCCCTGCTTGGCACGCTTTAGTAGCTCAACAAGATGATCCGGATCCATGTCTTTTAACAGATAACCAACCGCGCCAAGCTTCAGAGCTTTGAGCACATCACCCTTTTCGATACTGGTAGTCAGAATGACAACACGTTGTTCGGGATTCTGCTGGTGAATTTGTTCCAGAACTTCCAGTCCACCAACCTCTCCCATGCGCAGATCAAGCAATACAACATCTGGCTTGTGCTGTTCAACCAACCCGAGTGCTTCATCTGTGCTGCCAGTCATACCGACTACGTTTAAATCACGGCCGGTCAGAAGCTCGTAGAGTCCCGTACGAAACAGGGTGTGATCATCGATAATAACCAGGCTGACAGTGTTCAAGACAGTTCCCACTACAATGCCACTGGCGCAAGTTTTAGATTAATTCGGGTACCCTCTCCGGGCTCTGAGTCAATATCGAGTATGGCGCCAATGCTCAGCGCTCTGTCACGCATGATCGATAATCCGATGTGATCCCCGATTGCGTCTGCAGAAGTCTTGTTGATGTCAGGGTGAGTATGATCATTTCTATTAACGGTCAGTAAATCGAATCCATCGCCATCATCTTCGATTAACAGGTTACGAACCCCGGTATGATCCACTCGCAAATACACCCGTACTGTGGTTGCATTGGAGTACTTGTTTGCATTTACCAACGCCTCTCGAACAATGCGTTGCACCACAGATGCTTCACGGGCAGTAAACTCCACATGCGGGTTATCATTCTGGAAAAATACAGGGATGCCACGTGATGCATTGTGATCATCAATAATTTCCTGCAGTGAATCTACCGTCGGCTGCTCCTGTGCAGCCTGTCGTGTCTGTCCGATAAGCTCGCGCAATTCGACATTGGCCTCACCAATAGTGCCTTCAATGCGCTCGATATCCTTACGCACCTCCGCCGTGCAGTTATCCTCCAGTGTTTCACGCAACATTCGAATCTGATACCGGCAGGCGAGTAGCGTTTGCGCCAGTGAGTCGTGAATTTCAGCGCCCAGCAAGGCGCGCTCTTTCACTACACGGGCCTGTTGAACAGACTCAAGCACGTAGTGCTTTGCCACAAACATACTTAACTGTTCTGACAGTGATTTAAACACCTGTTGTGCCCCACGCCGTTCCAGTTGCGCAGTATTTTCACTCAACACCTGAATCACTCCAACCGATTCTTTACCACGCTTCACGGGAATACTAACGCCTCCCTCAACCACTGTGACTTCGTTAACCGGTAAAGGTGGTGTACTTCGCTGCGAAAACACAGAAGCATCACTGGACGCCTGCAATGTTAGCGAGTCGTCTACAAGAATAAACGCACCAACAGCTGCGTTGTCCAGCCAGTCTGCCAGTGAATGACATACCGTATTTAATACCGATTGCTGATCAATTTCGTGCGCAACATCGGAGGTTAGCTGAAACAAAAGCTCGAGCACCCGGTTCTGTCGCTCCAGGCGCTGTGTCTGGTTTTCAACCAGAGTCTCCATTTCTTCGGACAACCTTCTCAGTGAGGTGCCAACATTTCTGGTGTGAAAATCCAGCTCTTTGTAGTGCGAATGATCAACCGGCAATTCAATGGTAGAACGCAACTCCCCATCACATATATTCTGAATCCACTTGCGAGTGGCTAGCTCGGGCACAACCAGTTGTTCATTAACCACTGACCAGATATACCACCCACCTGCCAGTGCCAAAGCACTTACTATCATCATCGCTATGGACGTTGGCAGAACACCGGGTAGTAGCAATGAAACAACAATTGTGGCGAGAATCATCACTGCCACACCAAAAAATAACCACTTAATACGGTTACTGGCATTTAGTGCACGGCCAAAAGCAGAGAGCTCCCCCCGCCTCTGACGATAATCCCTATCTGGAGCTGCTGTTTCCACTATTGGATTCATTTTTTGGCGGGACGTAAGTGGGATCGTTAGGATTCAGGAAAATAAAATGCATTTTTCCATCTTCCAGTTCAACATAATCGAGTTCGGTGCCGGCAAGCAGCGGTTTGTGTTCGTTGGCAATCAGCACATCAAC
>CALLLY010000378.1 GCA_938008205.1 uncultured Granulosicoccaceae bacterium | reverse complement strand
ATACAAAAGAACAGGCGGAGCTACTGGCCGGGACCGCCGTCTATCGCAAAATGATGACATCCATGGGTCACAAAAACCCGTTACTGTCACCCGAACAAGTACACGACAAATACGCAAAGCTGTCAGTATCACAACAAGCTGAGTACGATCATCTGCTTAGCGGTTACACCGTTGGCACAGCAGATCAATGCAATACTGAAATCGAACAACTGGCAAAGCAATTCAACACTACAGAAATAGCGATAGTGACAGTCACTTTTGATTTTGAATCACGATTGGAAAGTTATCGCTTGCTTAGGGACAGCCGCTAATTAATTTGTAACGAGTGTGGTGAGACAAACATAACGATTGCCCCGGAGAATGACTAGAAAGCATATTTCCGAAAGCTGCCATCAACCGGAATCAGCACACCGGTAACGTAGCGTGCCAGCGGCGAACATAGAAACGTTGCGACCACTGCCATATCCTCAGGTTCACCAATATAGCCGATCGGAATCTCTTCTTCGGCGTATTTGCGGCGGCGCTCCTCATCGTAGTTGTTACGAATTTGCTCACTCATTATTTTGCCCGGCCCCAGACAATTGACAGTGACTCCATGTTGCGACACCTCATTCGACAATCCTTTCGACCACGCATGGATCGCCGCTTTTGCAGACATTGCAACGTTGATCTTACCGGGATGCTTCTCCGGCTCGTTCTTACCACTGATGGTGATAATCCGGCCCCAGTTACGATCAATCATCTGAGGCAACAGCTTATGGGCCAGTCGGCGCTGAGTGTTGAAGTTCATATTCATACCCTCATCCCACGTCTCGGCATCTGCATACAAATCGACCTTACGGCTGCCACCGGCAGAATTTATTAGAATGTCGATCGTGCCGAGAGCCTGCAGTGCTTTCGCGGCCAGACTCTCCGGGCCATCGGTGGCCATAATGTCGTGGGCGATCACCACTGGTCGAGGATAACCCCTGGCCGCTATATCGTCGGCCACGTCATTTAATAGTTCACCGCGCCTTGCCGCAATGACCGTCTGCACGCCCTCAGCCGCCAGCAGCTTCGCGGTTGCACGCCCTATCCCCTGACTGGCCCCTGTGACAAGTGCGGTCTTACCACTCAATTGCAGATCCATACTTATACCCGGAGAAAAACTATAGTACTTACCACACACAATGGCGCACAGCCACCATCTCGTCCACTAGCGTTTTATTATCCGCACGTTGAGCGCTTTTGCTTATGCACCCAAACATCAGGCACTCTATGCAACTATGCGTTTAGCGATTATGCTTTGTTGTAAGCTCAGCTGTACTGATCAATTCTGCAATGGTGCGATATCGCACGGAGGCTGTATATGCCAATTACCGTTTCTGAACTGGCCACCCAATGCCAGCAACTGTTAACTGCCGACGAGGGACCTGAGGGTCGATCCAAAGTCGCCAGCCTGTTATCGACAACACTTGCCGATCCAGACAATATCAATGCGCTGATTCCACCCGGCACCGGTGAGCGGGACTTGCTTTATAAAGATCCGAAGCTGGGCTTTTGCATCTTTGCCCACCAGTACCAGGGTCCGAAAGAATCACTGCCACATGATCACGGGCCCTCGTGGGCAATCTATGCACAGGCGCGTGGAGAAACCGAAATGACAGACTACGAGTTTGCCACCCCTGACAGTGAAGAAGTTCCAGGCAAAGTTCGGCCAACACGTACATACCGACTTCAACCGGGAGACGCTCATGTTTATAACGAAGGGGATCTGCATGCTCCGGTGCGCTCCGGCCCGACCAGTCTCGTGCGCATAGAAGGGATGGATATGAGCAAAATTACGCGCCGTCGCTACGAAACGGTATAACCACAAGCGCAGTCAATCAGGGAACTACCAGTGGCCGAGGGTCTTTTTTCATCACTGTATAACCAGGGGCAACCATTTGCCCTGATAGACACGCGCGAACGCCGCGAGCACGTTAACGGACACTGGTTTGGCAGCACCAACATTCCCCTTTCAGTCCTTTCAAACCAAATCCGGAAGCTGGTGCCTGCAGTCGACTTTCCCATCCACTTACTGGACTGGCAGGATGCTGCTGCCAATGCCGCTGCATGGCAGCTCACAGAGTTGGGCTACCACAACGTAACGCGTTGTCTGACTCAACATCCAGAGCAGTTTGGTCACGGGTTTGTCAAGGGTGAGTTTGTTTGGTCAAAAGCATTTGGTGAAGTGCTTGCGCATACATGCGGTCTGCCTGAGATCACCCCTGAAGAGTATCTTGCGCACCACCAGAACGCCCGATTGTTTGATGTTCGACCCACCGCAGAATACTCACAGTTCACCATACCCGGATCCCAGAGCCTGCCAAACAGCCAGTTGCTCGCGAATCTGAACACACTTGAACAAACCGGTGAAAAGGCATTGCTGCATTGTGCAGGACGCACCCGCTCTATCATTGGTGCGTGCACACTGAAAGCGGCTGGATACCCGGGCCCTTATGCCATCTTTAAAGGCGGCACTCAGGCCTGGCAGCTTGACGGACAGGAACGCGAATTCAATGCAGACCGCTTGTTTGCTCGCGAATCGAGCAACACACAATCCATTAAACTTTTTCTGGATAAATGGAGCATTCACTACCAGCACATAAACAACACTGAGCTTGAATCATATGTTTCCAAACACAGCCAGGCACACATGTTTGATGTTTCAGATGATGCAGCTACCGGCCAGATCGCGGACCATCAGATCATTCGAATTTCAGGCACAAACCTTATACAACAGACAGATAGATCGATAGCACGATACCATGTGCCGGTAATACTGTTTGATCAGGGGTCCGGAAGCCGCGCTGCCTTTGCCGCCTACTGGCTGCAAACTATGGGTTTTAATGTCGGCGTGGTTTACCTAAGCAAACAAGTGCCCGATCTTCCAACAAAAGCACAAAACAACCCCGTACCAGACGCAGCCTGTCCCGTACTTTCAACTGAGCAGCTGTTGCAACACCACGATAGTGGTAACTCAGTACTGGACTTCCGTCCATCAACTGCCTACAACCATAGCCATCTTGCCGATAGTAACTGGCAAAACACCAGTGAACTGCTTGCCATAGATACGCAACGCTCTGAGCCCATAATCGTAATTGGTAGCAACATCGCACACGCCAGTGACACCGCAAATCTTCTGCATCAGCACGGCTGGCAAGTTACCGGCATCTACGCATGGGACAACAACACTATAGATTCCGCACACCTGACTTCAGGTACTGTGGACACACCCGTTGATCAATCCGCTTTGTTTGCCGGTCGCCATCACGGCAATATGCAGGATTCACGTGATTATCTCGCCTGGGAAGAAGCACTACCTGAACAGATCGACCAGACACTTCATCAGCAATGGTTAGAGCGACTAAGTGCAGAAAATACACACTGAACACCAGTTCCATTAGATAAAAAAAAGACAATGCAAACTCTAATTATAGGCGCAGGTATCACCGGACTCTCAGCCGCCAGACGCCTGCTTGAACTGGGCTTCTCTGCGAAACACATCCGCATTGTAGACAAATCGCGTGGTGCCGGTGGGCGTATGGCATCGCGGCGTTTACAAACACCGTCAGGCACCGCACGGTTTGACCACGGCGCACAGTTCTTTACAGCGCGCAGTAAAGAATTCAAAGCATTACTATCCAGTGCAGAAGATTCCGGTGCGATTAAACGGTGGCCACAGGGGCTTGGTACAAATAATCAAAGCCACACACGCTGGTGTGGCAGCTCCGGTATGACTGATTTGTGCAAATGGATAGCAGCCGACTCGAGGCTTAAGGTTGAATTCAAAACACCCGTAATGCACCTTGGAGAGTATTTAGATGCGAATAGCTTTAATGCGGTAATCCATACCGCGCCAGTACCGCAGGCTCTGGCGACCCTCAACGGCAGTGGCAGGTTGCCTGCACCTGATATCGCG
>CALLLY010000377.1 GCA_938008205.1 uncultured Granulosicoccaceae bacterium | reverse complement strand
GAGGTAAATAGGCAGGGTGGCTGTCCGAGAACCAGGGTCGTTAAGAAGATGTGAGATTTTGCGTCAGATACAATGATCGATTGAGGCGAACCGTTGTTCTTCATTCTCGGACAGCCACCTGGATGAAATGCGTTAGCAAGGTTGTCGCAATAAACACCGATAGCGGGACGGTCAGCGTCTCTACAACAGGGAAAGCACTACGCCGTGGCTTGTGCCCACCCGTTTACGCACGAATAAACATATTGGCCTGTATATCACCCGCTTCAAGCTCAGTGTTATTAACAATGATATCCGCCAGTGTCTGGCGGTATGTTATACCCAGCGCGGCAAGACGACGCTCCAGGCGGTTCAGATCATTGGCCCACAAATAGAAGTTGGAATCACCATCCCGCAGCGCTTCAAACTGGGTTTTCCACATCGCATGTTGCAACTCACCAAGCTCACTGCCAACCAGATGAGGCTCTGAAACCATACCGACAAACGCATCGACACTGTCTATATCTCCATAAACAGCCTTCAGGCGAGCCGCCAGTGTGGTACGACGAATGCCAACAACCGCCTCACCTTCTGCCGCTTCGCTATCCAATGCCAGCGCGTTACCGTCCAGATCAAACAATTGAACATACTCCATGATACTCGGGTCGTTAATTGGCGATGCCTGATCGATCTCGGGATCGTCTTGTGGAAATGTTTCGGTCGATTCACCTGTTAAGTCTGCGAAAGTCTCAACCCTGGTTAGACCATAAGCTTCACGCAACGTGTTGTAGTCCGGGATACCGTGGTCTCTGCCACGAAACACATCCAGCACACCGACATCAGAGGCAAGTAAAAAACACGCAGGCATATCAACGCCGTCGAGACAGGCATCCGGGTCTTCAATTTGCGGGTTGGGCATTTGAAAGAGCACACTTCGCAACTGGTTATCGATAGTTTCGTCGTTTTTATATTGCGGTTCTCCTCCCAGGCCCGCAGCAATCGCACCTATTCCCAGTGCCTCAACCAGCGCGGGGTTAGCAAATGCTACATTCAGCGGTACGGCAATCTCAACGTCATTGCCCACAACGCTGACTTCAATACCCTGCGCACGAAATGCGTTAAGAGCATCTTCGCTAAAATGACCAGCCTCTACCTCCACCTCAATTTCACCATGAATCATACTGTGAGCACGGTAACCGACCGTTGCAAACTCATGTGAAACAGAACTATCTATGCCCTCCTGATACCCAACCGGTGGATCAAGGAAAACACCCACTGCCGGCAAAAACTCGTTATAAGTGATGTATTGCTGTGTTGCGATAAGCACTCTGCGCGCTATGTTGAATTTAGCCTGCTCTGAAAGACTGTCCGGCAATAAGTCAACAAGTCGATTGTGCTCTCTGGCAAACAGAGTCTGGATCGCGGTAAGGGCAATATTTTCATTGGCACGCTTATCACCGGCAATCACAACTACATCATCGGCATTTGGAATGCCACGCAGCATTCCTACCCTTTCCATCTGCGGTGCGCTTGTCGCATTACCCCGGTAGCTCGCGGGAGGCAGGTAACCGGTTTCGGTAAGCAGAAGCTTCGCGCTGTTGTTGCCCAGGTCACCGTCTACCGGTCCGGCACGCAACCACTCAAGTCTTTCATCGCTGCCTCCATAAACCGCCCACGCATCAATGTAACTGCTGACCGTATTTACCTGCTCTCTAGGCGTAGTGATCCCGGTATTCTCTGCAGGCGCACTGCGCGCTATGGTCAGGTTTTCCTGGCTGTTGGTAAAAAACTCCAGCGGGTCAGACTCATCAAACAATACTTCCACAGTTTCTCCACCTTCGGCACGCAGACCAATAGTGTGATCGATAAACTGCCCCCAGTTGTACGCCCACTGTGTTACTGAATTTTCGGAAAACAGATTCTGCGCACCATCAGCAAACACTCTGTTACTAATATACCGAAGGTCCGGGCCATCCTGCATAACAGACACACCATCTGCATACTCAGCCGGTGCTACGCGACTATATAACTGACCGCTGCTTCCCTGCTCAGGCGATAGCTTATTATTTGCGAACCCATCAAGCGCTACTGCTTTTAATCTAAACCCTTTGCCATGTTGTTTACGACCACCGTTAGCTGCAGACTTTTCCTGCCGGGTTACCTCTGAACCATCAGTACGCTGTTTGTGGGAATCTGCTACTGCAATTAATGGAAGTACAAGGGTAAAAACAGCAAGTGCAGAAACAGCAGCATGGGTTGCCTGTCTTGTAGAAGCTGTGTTCTTCGCTCTGTCAGGCAGTTTTAAATCACCGAGTGTCATTATATTCAATCCTTCTGGTAGTTGGCGTATCAATCCAGAGCACAGAATCACTTACTCACCAATCAAGGGTTGGAAAACAAATAGATCTCTGTATTTACTCCGGCGCTACAAACAACAACGCACAAGCATCGAATCGGTTGACGTAGTCTTCTCTTTTTGTTGCGCACTGCTCTATCACAACACTTTCGCAATAGGGTGTTGTAGCAGTACTACGCTTGCTAAATACTCTGGCAAGGTACATCAGGAAACCCGACGCGTGCGCGAGGCCAACCTCGGTATTACAACTCACTTACGCTTAGGGCTCCCTGAAAAACCGCTAAAACACACGCTTTTACGACCGCGTTTCCGAC
>CALLLY010000376.1 GCA_938008205.1 uncultured Granulosicoccaceae bacterium | reverse complement strand
AACAATTTTGCGCTGCATTTCGGTAAGACTCTCGCAGACAAAGACTCCAGCAGCGTCGTTGGATTTATACTGGTATCCGAGCCAGGCGAAGGGATCGAACATTGGGACAGTAACAAAGAAGGTATGAACAGAGTAAGAACTAAAGTGTTGGCCGCCATAAACGAGCTACCGCATAAATCCCGGATTGACGGCATACTGTGGCACCAGGGCGAGACAGACTGGTTGCTCGAAGGCACCTCGGATCCAGATGTAAACAACGCCCCAAGAAACTATTACCCGCAGAAGCTCAGCGCATTAATTGCTAATTTGCGCAGTGAGTCGTGGGCCAGATCCAGCACGCCGTTTATCTGCGGAGAAACCATCTCTGCAGAAGGGGTAAACACTCACTTGATGGCATTGAATCGAGACGATGACAACAACACCGCCTGCGTCGAGGGGTTCGGGTTGTCATCCCGAGGTGACGGGGCACACTTCGATGCAGCAGCTCTACGCACCATTGGTGCACGCTACGGCAACCGCTACTACGAAATCACACGGTAGTTTTATCGTTTCAACCACTACAAAAAAAAGGGCACTCCTAAGTGCCCTTATATTAACGCTAACTGCCGGCGATTATCGCATCAACTTCTTTGTCATCCGGGAAACGATTCAGCTTCCTTTTTGAAAATAACAACTCTTCGTTGCGCATTATTTCGAAAACACCACCGGCACCTTCGATCAACTCTACCTCTGCCCCAGCTACTGTCATAAGTCGGTCTCTCACACGGAGAGCAGTCGGCTTATAGTTTCACTGCACGCAATATTCAATTGAAAATTTCATAGAAGACCTCTTTTTGTCTTAGTTAAGTTCGGTTGTATGAGTCTGCACATTCCATTGCCTGGCGTAATGCCCGTTTCGTTGCAACAGTTGTTGATGAGTGCCCTGCTCTACAATGCACCCGTCTTCCAGTACAACAATATTATCCGCTGCAACTACCGTCGACAGGCGATGAGCTATCACCAGCACAGTACGGCTGGCGGATATTCGTTGCAGTGATCTCTGTATTGCCGCTTCCGTTTCATTATCTACAGCGCTGGTTGCTTCGTCCAGAATTAACACCGGCGGATCTTTCAATATGGCCCGTGCTAATGAAATTCGCTGACGCTGCCCGCCGGACAATCTCACTCCGCGCTCACCGACTTCAGTATTAAGTTGCTTTGGCAGTTTTTCAACAAAATCCCACGCCTCTGCGGCCATGGTGGCTTGCTTAATCTCGGTGTCACTGGCACCTACACACCCATAAGCGATATTTTGTCCGATCGTTCCATCAAACAAAAAAGAATCCTGGCTCACCAGCCCAATGGAACCGCGCAACGCGTTAAGCGTCAGTGACGTAACCGCTACCCCATCAAAAGTTATCTCTCCGCTGTCCGGTTCATAGAATCGTAAAAGCAATTTAACCACCGTGGATTTACCTGACCCGGTAGTACCAACCAGCGCTGTAGTGGTGCCTGAGGCAACCGCGAGGTTGAAATCCACCAGCCCTGCTCCGGACTGTGGATAAACGAAATTAACATTGTTGAATGACAGCGCTCCTGTGGCAGGCTCGATTAATCCACTGCCCTGCAAACTCCGTGTTGGTCGATCAGCGTCTATTAACCCGAGAATTCTTCTGGTACTGGCCATTGCTCGTTCGTAGAGATCGATAGTTTTAGCAAGATCGGTTAATGGCCACAGCAATCGTTGTGTCAGAAACACAAGGACGCCATAGGCACCAACATTGAGTTCACCTTCAAGCGTAAGAAAAGCACCATAAACAAAGGTAAACAGAAAGCCTGCAAGAATTGCCATGCGAATAACCGGTATAAACGCCGAGCTGACTGCGATTGCCTTACGGTTAGCCTGGACATAGCGTTCACTCAATTTTGCCAGTTCTGCAGACTCTCGTTGCTCTGCGGTGTAGGCCTTGATAGTTGTCATGCCACCGATATTGTTTGCCAGACGGTCAGCCAGCCTGCCGACCTGGGTACGTACATCGGCATACAGCGGCGTCGCCCGTCGCAGAAAATAAAACGCACCCCAGATAATCACCGGTATCGGGGTAAATGCCAGTACCGCAATCGTTGGTGATAAATAGAAAAATACACCGCCCACAAGAACAATCGTGACAAACGTTTGAATAAGATCATTCACACCACCATCGAGAAATCGTTCAAGCTGATTGACATCGTCATTCAGTATCGACACCAGCTCGCCGGAACTGCGGTTTTCAAAAAACGCCATTTCCTGATGTTGAATACTGTCGTAGGCATCCTGTCTGAGTTCAGCTTGCAATCGTTGCGCTAGATTGCGCCACAACACCAGGTGAAAATACTCAAACAGTGATTCCCCTGCCCATACAAGAAAGGTCAGTACGGCAAGTGCCAAAATTTGAGAACGCGGTGATGCAAAACCCAGTGAGGCTACAAAACTACTTTGTTGATTAACCACAACATCAATCGCAATGCCGATTAAAATCTCGGGCATAACATCGAATACTTTATTAATGACTGAGCATAAGCCCGCGAGCAGAATTCTTGGTCGGTGCTTCTTTGCGTAGCGCAACAGACTGAGCATCGCACCAAGACTATGCGGAGCAATTGCCAGCGCTTCCCTCTGAGCGACGTCGGTGTCAGGGCCCAGTGCGTTGGTCGCGTTATCCAATCCGGATTACACCCTTACGATTACACATTGAGCAGCAGATGCTCACGCTCCCATGGACTAATGACACGCAGGTACTCTTTGTACTCTTCCTGTTTTATTGCCGAATAAACACTGCTGAAAGTCTGCCCGAGTATGTCTTTCAACGGCTCGTTCTGCTCGTACAAATCCAGCGCTTCGAGCACACCGACGGGCAATGATCTGGGCAGGTTATAGGCCTCCGTATCAACGGGCTCACGTGCTTTGATACCGTCTGTCATGCCCATGTAACCGCACGCCAGGCAGGCCGCCATTGCCAGATACGGATTCGCGTCCATGCCAACAACGCGGTTTTCAACCCGTCGAGCCTGCGGCGCTGATACCGGTACCCGTATTCCGGTAGAGCGGTTATCAGTTCCCCACTCGAGATTGATGGGTGCTGAAGCATCGCGCACCAGACGACGGTAGCTGTTTACATAGGGTGCGAGAATGCAAATCGCTGAGTGTAACAAAGTTTGCTGACCACCTATAAAGTGGTAGAAATGATCACTTGGTTGATTGTTCTGGTTGTTAAATATATTTTCATCGGTGTGCATATCAACCACGCTTTGGTGCAGGTGCATCGCACTACCCGGCTGATCTTCCATCGGCTTGGCCATAAATGTTGCGTAGCAATCGTGCCGCAGTGCTGCTTCACGAATAGTGCGTTTGAATAAAAACACCTGATCTGCAAGATCAACCGGGTCGCCGTGGTTGAGGTTTATTTCCAGTTGCCCTGCACCGCCTTCCTGCATCAGTGTGTCGATTTCAAGCCCTTGTGCTTCGGCAAAATCGTATATGTCGTCAACTATCTTTTCGTACTCGTCGACACCACTGATACTGTAGGCCTGCCTGCTGACACCGCGCCTGCCGCTACGGCCGACGGGAGGTGTAATGGGATCGTCCGGGTTAATGTTGCGCTTGGTCAGATAAAACTCCAGCTCCGGAGCGACAACCGGCTTCCATCCTTTGTCGTGGTAGAGCTTGATAACACGCTTTAAAACGTTACGCGGTGCGAATCCGACAGGTTGTTCATCCTGCGTTTCCAGATCGTGAATGACCTGCATGGTCACATCCGACGTCCATGGCACAGCGCGCGCTGTCGCGTAATCCGGCACCAGTACCAGATCAGATTCTGTCCAGGCATTTTTGATATCGACTTCAGCGTAGTTTCCGGTAATTGTCTGATAGAAAATTGATGAAGGCAAAAACATGCGCTGCGCACGAAAGAACTTGCGTGCCGGCATCGTTTTGCCACGACCAATTCCAACAATGTCGGAGACCACACACTCGACCTCCTCGACTTTGCGGTTGTCCAGCCATTGCAATAATGCATCGGGCAGATCAATTGACTGCCCGTTTTCGGAAACGAGTGAATAAGGTGAAGTAGGTTTCACCATAATATATTTGCCGGTTGTTGGAAGCTACGGTTATTCAGGAACCGCAACAACTGCTGTTGCAGACAACTCTATCCCGTTATCGGTGAAGTCCAGTTTGTAATCGATCGTACCTTTGGGATAGGACTCCAGGTATTTCATCATGCCTTCGACTTCTTCAGATTCCTGCCCGAACATCTTCATCGCTGAAGTGGCCTTGTCGATGACTTTTCTGGTATCGATCAATGTGCGGAAAAAGCCGGGTTCATTGTTGCTGCCAAGACGCGAGATGAAATCCGCAGCTTTGCTACCACTGAACAACACAACGTTCTTCTCTTTTATAGCCGCCTTGAACTCAACACCGGGAGGCATTGGAACTGGCAACATAGAGTTCAGAGATATTTCTGTACCATCCAGTGGCAGCTCAGCAAGCATGGACAGTTGAGGCATCATTTGCAGAGTCTGGACAAGCACCTGCGGGTCAGCAGCTGTGATCGTGATCGCGGTGTCTACGCCTTTGATGGGATCCGATGAGCCGGATGGATCGATCTCCAGATCAAATATATTCAGCGACACGCCTTCAACGCCGCGCGCCAGCCCACCGAACATGACAACTCCCATTGATGCGGCGCTAAGATCTGCCTGTGACATCTGGTTCAGTTGCGAAAGCATCGGGCACTGATAGGTCATTGAAGAAATGATGTTAGTCATCTGTCCAATGATCTGGGTCAGCCGATCGACCGTCAGACCCAACCCCATCGAGAACATCGGTTGCTCAGCTGATTGTGAAGCCGGCA
This sequence comes from uncultured Granulosicoccaceae bacterium, assembly GCA_938008205.1. GTDB lineage: Bacteria > Pseudomonadota > Gammaproteobacteria > Granulosicoccales > Granulosicoccaceae. Next base: position 1,170 of record CALLLY010000376.1, on the reverse strand, counting down.
ACACACCGCGTATCAGTTTCAGGGTGTCCAGTAAATCTGAATGGCCGATCTCTGCCGCGCCATGACTCACGTAGCGCAGTTGATCACCATCGACATCAAACTCTCTGGCGCCCATAACAAACATTGGCCAGTTATCAGAGATTGATTTGATTTCGGCACGACACGGCTCCGAGCGAAGCCCTTCAAGGATTGCCAGTTGCTCCGGCTTTGCAAGCGCTTCAAAGTCTTTAATTGTCGGTGAATCGTCGCTGGTAAGAATATCGGTGATGACATCAAAGTCGATAAACGACGCATAGTGATTACCATATCCCCAGCGCTTTCGCAGCTGCTTCAATTTGCCGGACGATTCGATCGATTTTGCCGGTCGGGTGATACCAAGTACTTTGTCGACCATGGCAGCGTTATTAGTATCACTGACGACGCTGATAATCAGATCGCTGTCACTGGTCGCAACGATCACCCCACCGTCTTTTATGACATTTGATTCTGTGGCGTCTTTACTATCTGACTGTTCGTTACCAGCCTGATCTGAACTGCCTGTACTGCCGGAGTCGGCAGCCGCCTCGGACTGTTCAGGAAAGCTCTCACTGTGGTAGTAACGAACCTGAAAACCTTCGCGTTGCAACGCCGAGGGGTTTAGCTTGTGCTCGCTTTCCAGCGCTTTGAGAGATGCGTTAAATTTGTCCGGATCGTCCAGCTCAACCCGCATCACCGGATACATGCCAACGGTGTACGCGCTGAAGTGAACGTTGTCCCCCATACCCCACTGCGGCAGTACTTCGTCCATATTAGTCATAAAGTCACTGAGAGAATCCAGCATTTCCCGGGCGTCGTCATCCATATCGTCGGTACCCGGAAAGCCGCTTGTCGGTTGGAAGGCCATCAAATGTTTGATAGGCATACCCTCACCTGTGCCCATATAAAATGGGGTGTCGTCCGGTATAAAGGCGCTAGGCTCGTTTGCCGCCGTGCCTGCCGATACCGTGCAACCGGCAAAGGCAACCAGACTGGCTGCGATGCGTTTTCGAACTACGCCTGTTTTTAACATCAAAATTCTCCCGGGCTGATACAATCGAATGAAGGTGCATGGTATTGAAGTCGCCAATAAAACGCCACCAGTACACCTACAGACGTACAGCCAGAATCGAACCAGACGACCATCGAGGAAAT
>CALLLY010000375.1 GCA_938008205.1 uncultured Granulosicoccaceae bacterium | reverse complement strand
AAGACAAAAACAATCACTGAATCACAGCGTATTTCTCAATTATCTGTCGGAAGTCCCGCTATAACAATGGACGGCTCTGATAACAAAGTCGTGCGCCAGGACGTCAACTCAAGCGAAACAGCAGAAGACAGTGAATAGAAGCTCAGATAAACAGACACAACAGACGGTCGCCCTTACAGCGACAGCGCCTGTTAATCATTGGTTATTCCGCGCTTTTGCCAGCGGCATGTTCGTCGCCGCGCTGATGACGATGTCTACTGCAGATGCACGCTGGTACAAGTGGGTGGATGAGAACGGTAAGATTTCTTACCAGGATAAGCCACCACCAACCAACTACAATGAATCCACTCAGGTGCTCAATACGCAGGGCGTGACGGTAAAACGTATTCCCAGCCGTGCCGAACAGCAGAAACTAGACGAAGAAAAGCGCATCAAAGAGGCAAAAAACCAGCGTGACGAAATGCTGGTCAAGTCGTTTCCTTCAGAAGCTGATCTGACTCGAACACGCGACAAACGACTGGGCCACATCGACGGCACCGTAACGCGCATGTACGATCAGATGGTTATCCTCAATTCGCGCCTGGTGTTAATCGAAGACAAAATCAGCAAGCGTGCGGAACGCGGTCTGGCCCCCAGTGAAGCACTGGATTCTGACAGAGCAGCAGTGATTCGCAGCATTGACAGTACTAATGCACTGATCAAAGCCAAGCTTAAAGAGCGACGTCTGGTTGCATCGATGTTCGACGATGATCTGCAGCGCTATCGCGAACTGGCAGAAGCCGCTCGCAGCGCAGCACTGACTGACCAATAGCGGCATAAGATTGTAGTCTGTTCGATGTAATCAGGGGACTACCCCGCAACAATCTGAGTGCCGACCCCGGTGTCGGTGAAAAGCTCAAGCAACACGGCATTCTCTACTCTGCCATCCAATACCGTTGCCGAGCTCACACCACTGCTTACGGCCTCGAGAGCGCATCGTACTTTCGGAAGCATACCGCCATAGATGGTGCCATCGGCAACCAAAGCATCGATTTGTTTTGGAGATAACCCGGTCAGCAGCTCTCCATCTCCGTCCAGAATGCCAGCGGTGTCGGTGAGCAACAACAACTTTTCCGCGTTCAGCACAGACGCTACCGCGCTGGCCACCAGATCAGCGTTGATGTTATAGCTGTTACCATCCTGCCCGACGCCTACCGGCGCGATTACCGGAATAAAACCGCCGTGCTCAAGCGTCTGCAGAATTTCTACGTTAACTGATTCAACTTCGCCCACATGACCCAAGTCGGTGGATTCGGGGTTTTCTTCAGTCCCAGATAATTTGAGCGGTCTGGCGCGCAACAAGCCGCCATCCTTACCTGTGAGCCCAACAGCACGCCCGCCAACCTGACTCAATAGCGAAACGATGCTTTTGTTTACCTGGGCACCCAACACCATTTCAACCACGTCCATGGTTTCGGAGTCGGTGACCCGCATACCCTGAATAAAACGGCTTTCTTTACCGAGCTGGGTAAGCAGTTGACCAATCTGTGGTCCGCCACCATGAACGACAACGGTGTGAATTCCCACCTGATTCATCAGCACTATATTTCGTGCGAAACTCGACTTCAGGGTTTCATCGATCATGGCGTTGCCGCCAAATTTCACGACAATGGTTTTACCCGCAAACTGCTGAATGTACGGTAGCGCCTCGTTAAGAACGCGTGCGATGTTGTGGGCGGCAGATCTGTCCACAGTTGTCTCCGGGGGTTAGCCCCCCAGGACAACTGAGCGGCTATTAGAAAGGAAGGTCGAGTGAAGCGTCTACGGCCAGCATGGCCTGACGAAACTCTGATTGTATTTGTTCGAGCGCTGATTTTGAATCAGCTTCGAAACGAATCACCAGCGATGGGGTGGTATTGGAGGCTCGAACCAGTCCCCAGCCGGCATCGAAATCAGCTCGCAGGCCATCGATGGTGGTAAGTTCTGCACCTTCGAATTTAGCGCTATCGATGAACGACTGCATAAACTTATGATGCTCGCCTTCGGCGAATTTAATACCCAGTTCGGGAGTATTGATGCTATCGGGAATCTCTCCAAAAATCTCACTGACCTTGCGTTGATCACGAGAAAGGATTTCCAGTAAACGTGCCGCCGAATACAGCGCATCATCAAATCCGTACCAACGTTCTTTAAAGAAAATATGGCCGCTCATCTCACCACCGAGTGCCGCACCGGTTTCTTTAATGCGGGTTTTCACGAAGGAATGTCCGGTCTTCCACATTTCAGGGTCACCACCGGCTTCTTTAATCGCAGCGGGTAGCAATCGAGAACATTTAACGTCGTAGATGATCTTCGCGCCCGGATTGCGTGACAGAATATCGCGTGAATATAGGATCATTTGCCGGTCGGGCCAGATTATCTGTCCGCGATCATCGATAACACCGACACGATCACCGTCGCCATCAAATGCTAACCCTAAATCAAGACGCTCGGCTTCAACCAGCGCCGACACATCCTGCAGGTTCTCTACTTTTGCAGGATCCGGATGGTGGTTAGGGAAGTTACCATCCACTTCTGAAAACAATTCATGTACCTCACAACCAAGCTTACGGAACAAGCCGGCTGCGCAAACACCCGCAACACCGTTTCCACAATCGGTAGCAATGCGCATCGGGCGTTCAAGTTTGATATCACCGATAATGCGGTCGAGGTATGCATCCAGCACATCTTGCTCAGAGTATTTTCCTTCCCCGGACGCCAGGTCATTATTCACCAAACGCTGATAGAGCAACTGGATACCATCACCAAACAAGGTATCGCCACCGATCATCATTTTTAGCCCGTTGTATTCAGGCGGATTGTGACTACCGGTTACCATGATGCCGGTACCGGTGTTGAGATGGTAGGTAGAAAAGTACAGTACCGGCGTTGGCACCATACCAATGTTAATAACATCGCAGCCAGTGCTTTGAATTCCCCGTGCCAGCGCCTCGATCAGGTCCGGTCCTGACAATCGACCATCTCGACCCAGTGTTACCGTGTTTTGCCCTCGAGCCAGACTCTCGCTGCCAAACGCTCTGCCGATTTGCTCTACCGCCTCCGGAGTCAACGCATCAGCGACAACACCACGGATGTCATAGGCGCGGAAAATCGAAGCATCAATATTCATGAATTAACCTCAGGCAGGACAAATAATTTGATTCGTATGCTAAAGCACAAAGCCCGCCAGACAATATACAAAGCAATAACAATGGCTTGTGAACCATTCCGGCTCA
>CALLLY010000374.1 GCA_938008205.1 uncultured Granulosicoccaceae bacterium | reverse complement strand
ATAGCTTGCAAACATAACGACATTGTCGAATGTTACTGATGAACCGAGGATCTTTTCACCATTGCGTTCCATCTTAATATACCAGCCTTCAGCATTTGCGAGCCCTTGTCGCGCTGCTGAAATTTGGTCTGCAGTACCCTCGCTAATCAGGTTGTTGGTGGTATCGTATAGATCGCTTTCCTTGATGGGGCGATAGGTCGTGGTGGTGGTGATTTCGGGTGTTGGATTTTCGTCGGTGGTGTTCGAAGTCTCAACAATAGTTTCTGCAAGACCGTATTTTCCCTCTCCGGCGTATTCATACGGGTAACGAATCAGATAGAAACGATCTTCGATGGCCGTATTCAACGGATGCGCCTGGTAACCGGTTCCTAAAGCGATGTTGAGCATGAGCTTGCCATTTAATCGTGACAGCGAGATGTCCGGTGTATGGTATAAGCGCCGTGCGTCAGCTAACGTGCCATCCTGACCCAGGTCGGCGATAATACCCCCATCTATTTCAAGATCGTTTGCTTTTGTGTCGATGTCAAAGCGCCATAGTCTGCCACCCATATCGCCAATATAGATCTGCTCAATGGCACCGTCTCCATCAATATCGATGACCTTTGGTGTGGCCGGCATACTGTAAACCATATCTTCATAAGTTTCGGTTTCGTTGCCATCACCTGCACCTGCACTCCATATCAGGCTACCATCAGTAGCGTCGACAATATAAAGCGCGCGTCCAACCTGATCTTCAGAGCGGGTTTCCTTGTCGTCCTGAGCGTTGTCGTATCCTCCACCGAATATCAAAACCTTTTTTACAGTGGAGCCATATTTGATGGTGGCCGGAATCATTTGTGACCAGGTTTCAGCCAGTTCGTAAAAACCGGTTGTACCACTGGGGCCACCGTCGATTTGCCACAGATATTCCGGGGCATCCTTATCGGTTATGTTTAGCGCGTAGTAACTGGTGCCACCTCTGCGCATACCAGCGTAGAGATACACGTGGTCATTATCTTCTACAGCGCCATCATTGTTTTCGTCATTTTTCCAAACGGACAATGCACCGTCGATCCCGTATATCTTATCGGAACCTGGTGTGTTGTCGTATTGAGGCTTCAGGTTAGGCAGTAACTCGCTGGGTATAAAGGCGAATTCTTCGTCCCCGGTGCTGGTATCAATGGCGTGAATGAATCCTTCATTGGTTCCAAATAATATCAATGAGTCAGGATTTGCAGAAGTGCCGCCATACGTAACAATCACAGGCTTTGAGTGCAGCGGATCACCGATAAAATTACGCGAATCGTTAGTCAGTGAATCTGCATCGTCATCGTCAATGTCATATCCTCGAGCCCAGTCCAGCAGGTCATCTTTTTCGGATGAGGCGTTTGATCCGAGCCCAAGATGATCCGTCGTAATCTTATTGTTATCTGGATCGAATTCATTGGAGGTGTGGGGCAGGTACTTACTGGTTCCTGTGTAGGTGTAAATGTTTCTGGCTGATGGCACCAGTTTGCTTGCGGCTCCCCCTGAAGGGACGGAGTTGCCGTCAGCCGACGCCGACCAGATGCTCTTTGCGTCTTCCTTGAACTCGCCGGTTTCCGGATCGATAGCAGCCTCATTGTTGGCGTCAGTCAATACTGCCGGCTTGCCTGAAAAGTCATAACGTTTAAGATTTCCTACCCATTGCGGTGCGGCTTTGGGTTGAAACAGTGCAAGATAGATATCGCTTCTGTGGGATATTTTCGAGAAATGATCGACCGTAGCGCCCGGTGCAACAAAGGTGGTTGCTTCTTCCTGAACCGAGTTAATGATATTGGCAAGTGCTGTGCTCAGCTGGCCTGCGCTGTCTGCTGTATAGAAGTTTCCTCCACCATCAGCAGCAACATCTCTCAGCCAGTCAGTGGTAAAGTTAAATCCAATAGTATGCGTGGTGATAAACTGGTCACCTTCAAAGTCGTGTTGATCGTTTTCAAACATATGCTTTGCAATCTCTGCCCCGCAGGTACCGTTGCCGCCGGGTTGTTCCGCGCAGGTACCACCTGTGACTTCCAATACTTTAGAGGCAGCGGTGCTATCGGTTGTCGGGTATCCGTCTGTCAGCAAAACTATATGATTGGATTGGCACTCATGGGTAAATGGGGAAATGTATGTCGGGCTGCCAGTAATATGCTCGGTAGAGCAGTAGCGGCTGTCCAGGGAATTTTCCTGGCAATAGCTATGGCGCACCACGGTGCCACCAGTGTACGAATCCGGCGTCGAGACACGAGAGTACTTTCCCCAATAGTTTGGCCAGTCAGCGTTCTGGTGAACGCGATACTTACCATAGTCAACCGGATCACCAGCAAAATATCGTTGTGCTTCCAGTAGTGCACCTACGGTTGGTGTTCCGCCACTCGCAACCATTGCTTCCATTTCTTCAATGATTTCAGACCGAACGTCTGTTACCGGCCCACTGATTTTATCAGCCGCAGTCCGGATTTTGGTTTCATACTCAATCTTGAGTAATGGCGCTTTCGACTTGCTCGCGTCAGTACTGAAAAACGTATAGCCACCCGTGTCTGCGGGTTTTAAAACAAACAGCATTGGATTGCCACTGTTCCAGGCGCTTTTGTTAACCAGCCCCTGGACCAGGCTGGTGATAGGAGGCGAGGTTGAAACCGCGTTGTGCGAGGTGTTGAGGTCTGCGTCCGGCCAATTAACGGAGCTGGTCAGGGAGCGATCACTGACGTTATATCTGTTTCCATTGAGACTCGAAGGATAGGTGGCATCTTCTGCATAGATATCTATCCCGGGACGAGACGTCAGGGTATGCCATCCAAGGGTTCGGGTGGTCAGTGTCAGAGTTGCATTCAGGATACGTGTGTTTTTGGGAATCTGAATGTTCTTGAAGCGTATGGCCGAATCGAACGCTTTCCAGGTGTTGTTGCTCGGGTCGGAAACAATGTTTGCCCAACGCCACCGATTGCCTCGACCTATACGATTATTAAAACGCGTTTCTTCTGTCGCATCGTCTGCGTTGGTACTGATTCGACTAATGATTGTGGATTTTGTGCAACCACCGGTTGCAGGTATTTTGCTAAGTTTGTAGGAAACTTTAATCGCTGGCCCTTTAGATGATCCGCTGTCAAAAGTATGCGCAAAACGATCACCGGAACCCTTGACTGTCAGGCCAAGGGCATTGCCACCACACCAGCCGGGTTTGTTGACGACAAACTGTACGAGGCTTGAAATATCGGGTGATTCGTAAACTCCTCCTTCTTCCCACGTGTCGACACCATTCCAGCTCACAGAATTGTAGGTGCGGGCACGGCTGCTGACATCGTAGTTTTTCTCCGCGTACATGGGCGCATCGATTGTGTCTTGCGCATGTATCGTAATTTGCGCCGTTGAGTCTTCCTCATTAACCGAGGTAAACATCAGTCTGGCATCGGTAATCGTTGCACCCTGCGGTATTTGCAGGTCAGGAAAGCGCAGACCCACCCAGGCGTTGGCAACATCTGGTTCCCGCTTCATCAATGCCAGTGAAGATTCGCTTGTATAAACCTCTCCGGTGTAAAGCTCGACAGCATCGTCTGTGCTTTCGCCGGTGCGAACCTGCTCGGTGAATATTGTGTCGTCACCGCACGGCTCACCGTTGCAAAACTGCTGATCGATCGGTCTTACCGGGTAGATAACTCGACCACCACTATAGCTGGAGCTGAATCGCATCAGCCCTACGTTCACATTACTGGTGTTGTTTAGCACCTCTTTCAGGGAGTCTTTCAGGCGTGCCAGCCGTGTTGTGGAGCCGTTAACACTTCCGTCACCACACGGTGAGTAACTGCTGCTTCCGTTGGTGCAATCGTACTTGTCCATAGAACCGGAGCCGTCCAGAACAAACAACACATTGGGTTGAACGGTTTCATCGCTGGCTTTACTGAAGAATATTTCAGTGTCATCCGCCCACAGTGGATTGCCGCACAACAAAGTAAGTGTAAAAAAGTAACCGATACAGCGTAGCTTTGATAACTGTTCGAGCATGTTGGCCTCTTGGAATTCGACCCGGACGGAAGTCGGGTCTGCCGTGAACAATCATTTTGTTCGGGCTATATAGAGGTCAAACGAGTAGATTCTTTATAACGTTACGCTGGAAAAGTCTGATTTTTCAGTGGTTGTTCACAAGCGGTCTTTTGACCTACATGGTTTTCCCAAAAGTGTGGAGTCATCACTAAAGTCAGGTGATAGGGGTAGTAGACGGTTCAATATGTAATTGTTGATTGGTGTAAGGATGGTTGAGTGCTACTTCCTCATTGAGCTCGATACCCAGCCCCGGGGTTGTAGGTGGGATCACGAAGCCATCCTGCCAATTGATCGGGCTGGTAAGCAGTTCGCGGTGAAAGCCGGTCCAGGTTTCAATGCTTTCCAGTATCAGAAAGTTCGGGCTGCAGGCTGCTAGCTGAATGTTAGCTGCCGCTTCTACCGGACCACAGTACAAATGAGGAGCCACCTGGGCATAGTGAGTCTCTGCCATACTGGCGATTTTTTTGCCTTCAAGCAATCCACCTACACGCCCCAGTGCCGGCTGTAGAATGGCCGCGGCACCACATTGCAGCACACGTGAAAATTCGTATTTGGTGGTAAGCCTTTCGCCGGTGGCAACAGGAATAGAAGTTTGCATGGCAACTTTTGCCATTTGTTCCGGCATTTCCGGCGGTACCGGTTCTTCAAACCACAAGGGATCGCTGGCCTCCAGTGCTTTTGCCAGTCGTACCGCGCCAGCTGGAGTGAACTGACCGTGGGTACCAAAAAGCAGATCGGCCCTGGTGCCGACTGCGTCTCGCAGGGTTTCTACAAACAACCGGCAACGTTCTATGGTTTCCAGCTCGGGTTGATGTGGGTCAAAGGTGGTATATGCGCCCGCTGGATCGAACTTTACGGCGGTAAAACCCTGTTGCACATACTCAACGGCCCGCTGGGCAGCAACATCCGGGTTTGAGTAGACTGGATCTGCACTGTTCGCGTCTCCTTCGTCGGCAGGGTAAAGATACGTATAAGAACGCAATCGCTCGTGTACTTTACCGCCAAGGAGTTCGTAAACCGGTTTATTCAATGCTTTGCCGTTGATATCCCATAGCGCGGTCTCCAGCCCGCTAAGCACACCGAGCAGAGTAATGTCCGGTCTGGATGAATAACCGCGCGCGTAGACATTTCTCCACAGTGTTTCGATACGAAATGGATCGGTACCTTCGATGTGGGATACGAAAATATCTTCGATCATGTGTTTGATCACATGGGGTGAAAACGTTGCGTTATACACTTCCCCAATACCGGTCACGCCATCGTCGGTTGTGAGTTTAACGAATATAAAATACCGACCCCCTTTATGCGGGGGTGGGTTACCGACAATAAAAGTAGTGAGATCGGTGACTTTCATCGGTAGTTATCCTCGGGCGCGATGTGTTCAGGAATGACGATCGCGTAGTGAAACGAAGTCCTGAGCCAGAGCGTCAGCCTTCTGTGGTGGTGTAAAGATCGCGTGTACAGCAGCATTTGGATTAATCAGAATAATAGAGGAAGAATGATCGACCAGATAATTGGGATCGCTTCTGTCTTCTGGTACGGAGTAAATGGCACTGACCTGGTTGGCAAAGGTTTTGATCTGGTTTAATTCTCCGGTCGCGCCAACAAATCGATCGTTAAAGTGCTTAACGTAAGAGTTTAGCCTTTCTGGTGTGTCTCGATCCGGATCGACCGACACCAGCAGCATCGAGATATTGTCAGTCAGTTCACCGCTGCTCTCAAGCTTCTTGTAAAGCTGATCGAGAATAGTCAGTGACATCGGACAGGCATCCGGACAGAAAGTGTAACCGACATAAATAAACGTCCATTTGTCCTTGAAAAATGATGCGTCCAACGTCTTGTTGTTTTGGTCAATCAATTCGAAATTTGTCAGTTCCTTGGGTGAAGGAAAGGCAAACCCCGAAATTTCCAGTGGTGTTTCCGTAGATTGTTGTTTGGCGAACCATAGCCCACCCAGCAAAGCCACCGCAGCGAGAATGATTGGTAGTATTTTGTTCATTGTAATTTAGAGATTATGTAAGTAGTAGAGATCTTACGCAGGTTAGTGGTCTTGTTCATTTTGTGGTGCTTTTGCGCCAGTGCCAAAACGATAAAAGTGTGCGAATTTCAAAGTCCAGTTGTAACTCTAGCTTACACGTTCATTAAGAGTCAGTGGAATATTAAACCACATGCCATGCATGCCAAATGGTTCCGGTTGGATCGATTCACCCGCCGAAATTATGATGCGTTCAATCGCTGCCATTTTTATCACACTTTTTGTTTTGGTTGTCTGATGCAGTTCTTGACGATTGGCGAGGGGGGTATTTGATTGCAATTAGTAAAATATTTTTGATCAGCGTGATTGGTGGGCATTAGATAGACTTTTTGGTGTTGACACTTTGGTGTTGTGCTTCGAACCGGGGTGGCAGTGCCGCTAAATTTGTTGTTATCAGAAAAAATAAAGCTCAGGCGGGTAGTGGGCTGCGTTTATGGTGTAAAAACATAATACAAGCTGCCACAACAATCAGGAATGGCAACACGCAAAGATTCACTGTGGTCCAGCCGAAGTGATGCTGAATTGTGCCTGATGAAAGTGCTGTGACTGATACGGTGCTGAATACAATAAAATCATTAACTGCCTGTGTGCGGGATTTTTCCTCAGGTCTATAGCTGTCTGTCAGCAGGGTTGTGCCGCCAACAAACAGGAAATTCCAGCCTATGCCCAGAAGCACCAGTGCCAGCCAGAAATGCCACACAGACTGGCCAGCCAGGTTGGTTGCTACACACAGTCCACAGATGATCGTACCTGACAGAAGAACGGACCTTATGCCAAATTTTTTAATAAGATGGCCGGTGAAAAATGATGGCGCGAACATAGCCACCACATGCCATTGAATCACGAATGCAGTGTCACCCAGCAGCATGTGGTTGTGATGCATGGCGAGTGGAGTGGCTGTCATAAGCAAATTCATGACGCCGTAGCCGATAGTGGCGCAAACGACGGAGACAATAAATACTGGCTGGCGCACTATCTCTCTTAAGGATCGCCCTCTTTCTTGTTGTTTTTTACCGTGATCAGGGGCGGGCAGTTGCATAAAACTGACCGTTAGCATGGACGCCATATAAACTGCTATCGCGATAATAAAAGCGCCGGCATAAATAGAAACTTCTAACAGATTCTGACTCCAGGTGGCGAGGTTAGGGCCTATAAAGGCCGCCACAACACCACCTGCCATGACCCATGAAATCGCCACGCTTTTCTTTTCTTCGGGAACAATCTCGGGCGCGGTAAATCGATAGTAGTTGCCAAATGCGCTAAAGGAACCAAAACAAAATGTTGCTAAGCAGAACAGCCAGAAGGAGTGTTGATAAATGGCCACGAGTGCCAGGCTGGCACCGATGACACCAATTATTCCGGCGGCGAGAAATCCGGTTTTTCGACCCCATCTGCCCATGGCCAGTGATGCAGGTATGCTGGTGCTCATGACGGCAATAAACTGAACGGCGAGTGGCAGAGTCGCCAGTGCCTTGTTCGTCGCCAGCTCCAGTCCGATCAATGCCGATACAGTGATCAGCAGAGAGGAACAAATAAACATAAACGCCTGACAGGCAGTTAGTAAATAGAGGGTAGCTGGCAACGCGCAGATCTCGACAGGAGTTCAGGCTACTGTAGCGCACTCACGCAATACCCGCTGTGGATAATACGGGATAACCAGATCGCCTGGTGACTGCTCTGCAGCAGGTACTATCAGGTTTTAGTTTTCCCAGGCAACGGCATTGTACTCGGTGACAACTGTGCAAAAGTCTTCTGTTTCCATAGACGTGAATCGCACCAGAGTAGTGGTATTTTCATACCAGAATTCTGTCACCACCAGTGGCACACGCTCGCTGAACTCTGGATACTCCCGTTGAAGATCCGGCGCACCCGATTGCGCCCGGGTCTGGGAGAATTTATCTGTACAAGGATGATTGTATTCGTGCGCGTCAGATATAAAATCGCCGTCGCTGTCCAGGTCGAGATAGTTCGGAATGCCGTCCCCGTCCTCGTCCCCACTGCCTTCTTCCGCGTTACTAACGCCGTCGCCATCGGTATCTGAAAATGTCACGTCGTTTTGAATTGTTCCCTCGATAGGCACCGCTTCTGTTGGTGTCATCGCCTCCTGCTGGCTCCAGCTGTCACACGCAGTGACTGAGGCAGCTATGCCCGTGGTAAGCAGGCAAGCGACGATTTTATTCAGTGAAAGGTTGCGCAGTCGGTGATGAGGTCGAACGGTCAAGACGGAGCTCCGGGCCAGAGGGTCGAGCAATTGCCGACGGCAGGTGTTTAGCCGAAGTGAAGCAACAGCGTTCGTCAGACTTGCAAGGCGTGTACCTACGGGACCAGAGGCGGGTTTTGGAGCAGATTCGCGGTTAACTCACGCGAATTGAAGACGAATTGAAGTAAAAGGCAGTAGCGCGTTTTGCGTTAAAAACATCCGGCTCAGCTCGAGCCGGATGCACTCTGTACGCGAGGGTACGACTAGTTAATCTTTTCCTGTTTCTCCAGCAACAGCTTTGCAAGGAGAGCCGGATCGATTTTTTCTATGTCGATTTGTTCTGGAGCATGTTCAACCAAAGACTGTTGTGTTTGGTCGTGCAGGTCGAGATCTGTCACTTTCTGTTTGCCTTCCATTAATGGACAGGCGATAAGTTGACTTGAGCTCAATACCAGAATACCCGTAGCGATCGTGAGTATAGATTTCAAGATCACCTCCTTTTCTGTTGCCAATGGGACCATAGTTCTCGCACATTTAAAGCCAGTTTGCAATCCTTGAGATGGCAAGCATCATCTGGCGGATCTGGTGACGGTACCTGGACACACTGGATTAATCGCTTTCTTCATCCGAGATTTCTGCGGCAATTTCTGTGGCGACCTGGGATGTTCGGCTGGTAATTGGCAGGTATGGCGCCGTGTCCTCAACGCTAATCGCTGCACGCTGGCTCATACGGTAGATACCATATAGGCACACCAGGCTCATCAGAGTGGCAATAAAAATAAAAAATGACGATGCTCCAAGCGTGTTCATCATAAAACCGACGATGATCGGGCCGGTCATCGCACCAATTCCGTTGATAAACAGCATGCCTGCGGATGCCGCCGCCATTTGATCAGTGTCGAGAAAATCGTTGGTGTAGGCAATTAGCAGAGAATAGAGCGGGTTAGTTGTTCCGCCAACTATGAAGGCCACTACCAGCAAGGACACAAAACCACTGTTGAACATCAGAGCCAACAGGCAGGTTACCGCGCAAACCCCTGCGGTAAGAATAATCAGGATTCTGCGATCCATGCGATCTGACAGCCAGCCTATCGGATACTGTAGAAGCAGACCGCCGCAATAGATCGCAGTAACAAAGTATGAAGTCTGGGCAATGGAGAGACCTCTTTGATTGGCATAAATTGCTGCCATGCCAAATAACGCAGCGAAAACACCGCCCAGATTTATCATTCCAAAGCAGGCAAGCGGTGACGCGGTTACCAGTTCTTTCAATGACATTGGCCGTGATAGTTCAAACATCGGCGCTCTGGAGGAAGACAATAGTATCGGTGCGAATGAAATTGATACCAGCACCGTAATGAGTACGAAGAGCTCATACCCGCCAGGGTCTGCGATATTCAGTAAAAGCTGACCTGCGACGATGCCGGCCATCTGCACGATAAGGTACATCGAAAGTGCCTGACCGCGAGTTTCGTTATCTGCTGAGTCATTTAGCCAGCTCTCAGCGACAATATAGATGCCACAAAAACAAAAGCCGACAACAATTCGCAGCGCCATCCAGAACCATGGATCTATCCATACCGGGAACAGGATAAAAGCTGCAGAGACTATTGATCCCAGCGCTGCGAATACTCTTACGTGCCCAACGCGCTTTAACAAATGGGGGGTGAGTTTCGAGCTGATTAAAAAGCCTGCAAAGTAACCGGACATTACATACCCGAGCCATTGCGGACTGATATTTTCTATAGAGCCTCTGACACCCAGAAGTGTGCCTTGTAGTCCATTGCCCAACATCAGCAGCAGCATGCCGAGCATTAACGCCCAGGAATTCTTGAACACAAGAAACATGGTTTACCAGCCTGTTTTCAGAGGTGTTGAGTTGGTGACTAAGCGTTAGGGTTTTACCGTGTATTGATTGCTTTGAGCAATGGAGGAATGGCTTACAACAAAGATATCTTTAGCGGGTAGTAAAGGCCGTTTTGTCACTTGCTTGCAGGGGAGGTTTCGTTTGAACGTCTGTGGCTGTGTTACCGTGGAATCACGGGTGACAAGTTGTTGGTTTTTACGGTGTGAGTAACGTCGATTAAATCACTGATTGTGAATCGGATTCATAGCTCCTCGCGTGTGGTTGTGCCAAAACAGTAAGGCTTTATGATGCGGCGACAGCGAGGAAACAGGAGATATTCGTGGGAACACAACCAGTTAGTTTATATGTAAATAATCAGGACATAGAAGTGGCATGGCTGCCGTCGATGCCTTTAATCCATAAGCGGCGCGCACCGTCCATAGCAGGTGTTGGTATTTTGTATTCCGAAGACTCAGAACGTGTATTTGACGCATTTGAGACGGACAATCTGGCCAATACCCTTAAGAACAGCACTCGAAAACAATCCGTCGCTTTGGCCAATGATCCGAACTGTCGTGTTTGTTGGATTGAGATGCCTGATACTGATTGCAGACTTGATGTCTTGAGAGAACTTTCACAAAGGATCGATGGAAGCAGTAACCTGCTGCGCATACGGTAAGCCTTACAAGCATGATGCTCCGCAGTGGTAAAACTGAGTGTAATTTGCCTAGAGCGGGTCGGATGGCTTATGCTTCATAGTGCCGTACATCATTGAGGGTATTGCAAAACTCAATGATGACAATTCTATCGTGCCAGGTACGATTGAATTTTCAAAGCTGTACCACCATCTATAGTTGTCGATTGTAGATTGCATGGTGAACTGTAAAGAGTTCCGGGAAATGGAACTTCCTTAAGGTTCATCTAGTCGAAAATCCAGGTAACAGGGCAGGGTAGTCAGATTTGAGTACTAGAAAACAGGGAACCGTTAAATGGTTCAACACCGAGAAGGGATACGGATTTATCCTCAGTCCTGAAGGAGAAGACGTTTTTGTCCATTATCGAGCGATATTGGTCGAAGGCTTCAAAAACCTCCGTGAGGGACAGGAAGTGAGTTACCTTCAAGTCAAAAGCGAAAAAGGCTGGCAGGCTGCAGAAGTTGAGCTGTTGGGCTCGCCTGAAGGCGATGACCAATATGTCGAAGAAGAGATTCTTGACGAAGATCAATACGAAGAAGACGAAAGCGACAACGTAGGCAATCGCTAGGGAGTCTTGTTTTTTGTTAGTCTGTTAGTCTGTTAGTCTGTTAGTCGTAGCAGTGTGCCGGTAGGCAGTTCTGCGGGGCTTCAACGCTCCGGTTCAGACGTGTTGTGCCTCCGTAACACGGGTTTTCTCGTCCATCACTAGTGACCAGAAATTGTTTCCTGCGCCACAATTTCAATAACTTATGAGACGACGTCCCAACCATCTGGCAATCGTCAAAAAAAAATCCAATTAGACGTGGACCGCAGCGTAGGTCTTTCATTA
>CALLLY010000373.1 GCA_938008205.1 uncultured Granulosicoccaceae bacterium | reverse complement strand
ATGTGTATCTGGAAAATACCACCGTGCATCAGGCGGATCGCCTGCCAACTTATCTGGGCCGTACGATGCGTGAATTGCAGATCGATCAGGTCGTCTGCGCATCGTTGGCCGGGCAGGATGCCACGTTGGTATATATCCGCTTTCAGGAGTGGTCGTTGGCGGAATTGCAGTTGCTTCAGCAAGTCTCTGAAGTGGCCGATCACGCCTGGCGAAGCTTACCTGCTGTTTCTGCACAGCAGCCGTTGTACACCAAATTGGCCGGGGTAAAAGTTGCCCGGTATCTGGCTCTGGGTGCTGTATTGGTTGGTATGGCATTACCGGTGCGGCAAAGTGTGATTGCCGAAGGGCAAGTTGTCGCGCTGGAGCCCGATGTTATCGCTTCCGGGTTGAACGGCGTAATCAAAGAGATTCATGTTCGTCCCAACGAGACTGTCACAAAAGGCACGGTACTGGTGACCTACGACCAGACGGAACTTCTGTCGCTTCGCAGTACGATTACCGAAGAATTAAAACTGGCCCGCGAGCAACTCAGAAAGGCCAGACAGCAAAGCTTGTTAACCCAAAACCAGGGAGTTGCGCAGCGATTTGCCGAACTCGAATCAGATATAGAAACCAAAAGCATTGAACTTGAGCGCATCGAAGATATGCTTGGCCGCTCTGAAATAACGGCAGAAAAAAGTGGGGTTGTGGTATTCGGCCGAGCTAAGGACTGGGAGGGACGGGCGGTTTCCATTGGTGAAAAAATTATGGAAATCTCTGACCCGCATCAACAGCAGTTTGAAATATGGTTGTCCACCGGCGATGCCATTGCGTTACCACAGGGTAGCGCGGTCAAGTTTTTTCCTGACGCATTTCCACTGCAAAGTGTTGAAGCGAAAGTCGATGTAGTGGGATATTTTCCAGTTGACAGAGGGACTGAGAGGCTCGCGTATCGAGTGCTGGCATCACTGCAATCCACAGACGAAAATTTGCGGCTCGGTATGAATGGTACAACGCGTCTTTACGGCGAGCGTGTCTCGCTTGGCTATTATCTGTTTCGTAAACCCCTGGCTGCAGTAAGGCGCTGGGTCGGAATATAGCCGTGAGTGCGATAACCGGAGCGTCTCCGGCTTCCCGCGGCAGTGAACAGGCTGCACCCCCCGAGCCAGCACTTATGCCCTTGCGTTCAGATGTGCGTTTGTTGCCGGTTGCTGACCCACAACTGCCCGACTGGACACTTTTCGACCCCGCCCGAGGCAAATATTTTAAGGTGGGCTGGGTTGAATTTGAAATTTTGTCACGTTGGCATCTGGGAAGCGCAAAAGCAATTATCGCAGACATTCACATGTCGACAACGTTATCGGTAACCTCCGGTCAATTTGATTCTCTGTTAACTATGCTGAGTGACAATGAATTGCTCACAGCGGATAGTAGTGAACACATTAACGATCTGATTAATCGATGTAATACTCCGCGTGGATCATTAACCGGCGGGCTGTTTTCTTTCACGCTGTTTTATAAGAGACCACTGTTCAATCCGGATAAGTTGCTTGTGGTCCTGGAGCGTCTGGTGAGTCCGTTGTTCGCTTATAGAAAATCTACCTTAACGGTATTTTTTGTATTGGCATTGCTTGCGGTAACAGGAATTTCGTCGCATGCCTATGAATTTACTGATCAGCTTCAGTTGTTTGCTTCTCCACAAGGACTGTTTTTCTTTTTTATGGTTCTGGTGTTCACCAATGTTGCTCATGAGTTTGGCCACGGAATCATGGCGAAACACTACGGGTGCCATGTGCGCACCATGGGTGTTGCCCTGATATTCATGATTCCGGTTTGCTATTGCGATACCACGGATGCATGGAAAATCAGAAGCCGGTTTCAGAGGCAGATGATCAATGCCGGGGGTATCATAGTCGAGATTACCCTGGCAGTTTTTGCGGTGCTCGCCTGGCTGATATTACCCGACGGGGTGGCAAAGTCACTGGCGTTTTTTCTGGCGGTTACCTCTTTAACCACAACGTTACTGATAAACCTGAATCCTTTTTTGAAATTTGACGGTTATTTTCTGGTAGCGGACCACCTGCAGATTGATAACCTTCAGCATAAATCGTTTTCTGCACTTCAATGGCAGTTGCGTCGTGTCTTAACAGGCAGACAGACAAGTTACCCCCAGGGAATACCGCAAATCAAGCACAGGGTACTTTGCACGTATGCCGCTTGTACGTGGATGTATCGGCTGTTTTTGTATTTTGCTATCGCCCTGATGGTGTATTCGTTTTGGTTTAAGGCGCTTGGCATTGTGCTTATGGTCGGGGTGTTAACAACTCTGATTTTAAAGCCGGTGGTAAAAGAAATTCTTCATTTCGCTGCTTGTTCAACGGAGGATGGTATGAATCGTCGATCTTCACTGACTCTGGTAACGGGGTTTCTATTTTTGCTTCTGCTTGTTGTTCCGATACCAAGAGCTATTACGGCACCCGCGGTATTCTCAACTTCTCAGGCGACTACCTATTACGCCCCGCGTGCCAGTCAGCTGTCGTCAGTTTCTGTGCGTGATGGTCAGTTGGTGACTAGCGGCCAGAGGTTGGTAACGCTGTACGATCCGGAACTTGACTATCAACGCAAGAAGCTGGCGCTGGAAATCAGTGTCATTCAGGATCAACTGCGCAGACAGGTTGCAACCGGCGTCAGTGATAGGCAGCCGTCGGTAGGGCAACTTGATCTGACGAGTCGCATGGAAGCGCTCGCAGATCTTGATCAGCAGTTAGCAAACCTGAGTTTACATGCTGCTCACGATGGTCAGGTCGTCGGTCTGGATAACTGGCTTCGATCCGGTGTCTGGTTGTCACGCAACGAGCCGTTGTTTGAGGTTGTGTCAAAGCACACCGAGGTTCGTGGCTACGTTCGAGCGCGTGAAGTGCAAAAAATCGCGTCAGTAGACGGGGTTTTTAGAATGGATGGAAGCGGTGAGGAAATTCCGGTGTCCAGTGTGTCTGTCACGCAAGACAGCATTGGTTCTCTCGAAGATAAAAGTCTCGCGGTTCCTTTTGGGGGCGATATTGCCGTGACCGTTAGTAACAAGGGCGAGTTCAGCCCGATACAGGATTGGCACTTGTTGCGAATGACAGTTGAGTCTGCGCAAACCAGCCGCGAACAAAAGGGCTATGTTGCGTTTCAATCAGAACCACGAAGCATTGCTGTGAGCATGGCCTCACGACTGTACGCCGTTTTGTTGAGAGAAAGTGGGTTCTAACAGAGTTCATTTTTTCATGTATTGGTGGTAACCCGGTGTTTTGGAGGATTGTCTGTGTTTTTTAAATCATTAAATCGAAAGTCCGGGAAGCAACTCGCTAAAAGGAAAGCGTCGCATTGGCGAGACGGTTTGCATTCGCCTTCAACACATGTTCGGCTCGAAGACCGGATAATGCTTGATGCGGCCGGTGTAGAATCAGCGGCGGAGGCCTTTAATCATGATTCTCCCGCCCCTGAACCTGATATGGCGTCGCTTACCTCGTCGGTATCTAATGAAGCGTTCAAATCCTATGAAGTCGTTATCATCGACACCTCTGTTGAAGGCTATGAAAGTCTACTGGCAGACCTTGTAAATACAAATTCTGCGATTGAGTGGGTGACTGACCCGGTTACAGGGATTGAAACTGCGGTGTCTGATCTGGATGGTCGACATGTGGCAATCTATAAAGTTGGGGGCGCTGCATCGATTAACTCGGTCACATCGGTATTAACTCAGCAAACCGGTGTCGATGCCATACACATTCTGTCACATGGTGAAGAGGGTGGAATAAAACTGGGTGATACTACCATCGATAATGCCTTTCTGCAGAATCAACCTGGAGTCTTTAACGCGTGGGGAAACGCACTGGCACACAATGGCGACATCCTCCTCTACGGTTGTAATACCGGTGCAAATGCTGCCGGAGTGGAGTTTGTTCAGTCGCTGGCGAGTGTCACCGGAGCAGATGTTGCCGCATCCAGTGACCTGACAGGGCATGCGCTTAGTGGCGGTGACTGGCAGCTGGAAGTTAGTGAAGGCGATATTGATACACAAATTGTCACTCTGCAGGCAGCGCAGGCAGATTTTACGGGTGTACTGGCTGCTGCTCCGGTGGTTACTGTCGATCCTCCGTCCAGTAGTTTTCTAAACGAGCCGTTTGAATTCTGTGTGAGCTTTGATAACACAGGTGCTGATGTTGGTTATAAACCGTTTATAGATGTCGTTCTCGACCCTGGGGTGGACATTAGCAGTGCCACCTATTTGGGATCCAATATTGGTATTCAGTCCTACACCTGGGATGGAACAGACTGGATAAACGGCGCAGGCAATCCGGTCGACACTCATCCGGTCAACGGCAGTCTTGCTATGCCTGCCGATCCTGGAGCTATCGGTGTCACATGGGTGTCTGTAGAGCCGCCGTTCGGCAGTTTTGCACCGGATCAGCCTCCCGCTGAGATTTGCTTCGATGCGGTACTCAATCCTGCAAACGGTGCACAGTTAGGTGTACCACTGAATGTCGATGCCACTGCTGGTTTCGCACTGGGAGAAGATGCATTAAACAATCCGTTAAGTGATCCGCCGATTATCGGTGGCAGTAGTTCAACGTCAATTACACCGAGCATAGTGGAGGTGCTGAAAACCGCAGACAACGGCGGCAATAACTCGATATTTCAGGAGGGAGAACAAGGCTCGGGACCTAACAACCCGCTGACTTATCAGGTGGTGGTAGACATAGCAGACGGGCAGACGGTTGATAACCTGACACTGACAGATGTGGTTCCCAACCACTTGCACTATCTTGGGAACCTAACGGTCGGCGGTACTGGTACTCAGGTGGGCGCTAGCACAACGGATGCCTCTATTGGCGTTGCCAACAGCAACACTCTTACGGTCAGCTTTACCAGCGTTACCGGTACTGCCGGTGCGAACGATATAGTTATTACCTACGATGCGTATTTTCCGGAATTTGATGCAAACGGCGATCCGGTCATTGATCCACTGACCGGTGCTGCATCATCACCTGTTGTAAACGATGTCAATTTGTCTGGTGATTTTGGTGTGACACCAGTCAGTGCGAGTGACACATTGCCGTTGACTCCCAAGTCATTAGCAACTCAGAAACAGGTCACTATTCTGGATAGCTCCGGTGCTGCTGTCGCGCGTACCACTGTGCTGCCAGGTGATTTACTCGAATGGCGTATTAACACACAGGTGTCTGACTATTTTTCCATGGATGAGTTTATTGTCCGTGATTCCATCGGAGACGGGCAGTTGTATGTGGCTGGCAGTGCCACCCTGAGCACCTATGACAATGGCGCATCAACCGGACCGGTAGCGATTGATGCAGGAGATGTTAATGTCGGAGCTATTAGCCCCGCAACAGGCTTGACAGAGATCGTGTTTGATGTTGCCAATGCAATAGATGGCGGCACAGGTCAGATTGATGGTGACCTTGCGAACGACACAGGAATCACCGGAAAATCAAACTTCGAGGTGGTGTTTCGCACACAGGTACAGGAGAACTTTCAATACGCCGGGCTGTTTGGTGGAGACCAGAGTGTTGATGTTGGTGACATGCTCACCAATCAGGTCACTGTAGAGTCGGAAGTGGCGGGGACTAACAATGCCGTCTCTGATTCCAGTGCTGCACAGGTAGTCGTCTCACAACCGAATCAAAGTAAAACGATTTATGCCATTGATGGCGACACAGATGGCTGGGACACTGGTGATGCGGAGTTAGCTCCAGGACAGACGGTGACTTACCGGATCACAGTGGAACTCCCCACCACTGATGTCGAAAACCTGGTAATCAGTGACTACATGCCACTGCCTGTGCTACCGGTTGCGGCCAACTATGAT
>CALLLY010000372.1 GCA_938008205.1 uncultured Granulosicoccaceae bacterium | reverse complement strand
TAATCTGCTAGTCTTGTCTGGTTAGAATGCCAAAAATACCGGATAACAGGTTGTTTTCAGTTCCGGCTTTACCATCGACAAATTCAAGAAACCGTGCGATGGCAATTTTTTGACTTTTCGGGTCATCGATGTTGTCAATATCGCTTCCCAGTTCGTTAATCATCGATTTCATTTTCCCTGACATGAGCTCGCCATTGTCTGTTGATTCGGGCCTGGATTGCTCAATCAGTTCGATAACCTCGACAAGCTTGCCGAGTTGAGATGACGCTGTGGGTGGTTTGGGCTGTGGAGGCTTTGTTGCACACCCTGACGCGATTATCGCGGTGGACAACAAGGCGATTTTTAAAACATGGAAGGGCGCTGCTGTGATTGCTGGCTTCATATCGTAAGGTTACCCGAGTCTGCTTCTGTCAATTCCCTTAGATGATATGGGGTTTTTACGTACAGGCCACCTATCTGGTGTTAAACAATGTGATTGCCACCGGAATCGCTTAGTGATGATTCCTTTCGTGCCGTTTTTTCACCTTATTCTGCGTGCTTGTAACCATTCTAAAAACTGTGACTCACCGACAAGTTCAAATTCGGCGGTTGTAGATAACTTAGCAACGTTTTTGCGGGTCTGTTTTTGTGCAGCAATGTTGGCAGGCTCAAACCAAGACCGACATACACGTGCCTTTCCGGTCCGTTTTCCATTGGACGATCATACGAACGGAAGCCCCGGGTGTAGTATCCCGTCTGAAGTTCCAGCCATCGAAGCGGGGTATTTGCCAGTGCTGGAATAGCGCTACCTTGCAAAGCGATTAGATGCCGCATTCCGGAATAATCAGACGCCGCGTCCTCCGTGAGATCGAAGCCCGCTGACGGCCAGTATTCCATACGAATATCAATAAGCTCATCCAGCTCCGGGCGGGTTGCTAACAGCCATGAAGCCAATACTCCACCAGCGTCTGCAATAAGATCTTCAGTCGAGAATCCGTACTTGGAAGAAGTCGCATCTCCAATTTCCAGCAGAGTCATTGTCGCCAGTGCGGTCAATGCTGCGGCTCTTTCAGGTCTGTGCACGCCTTGTCTTCGAAAATCCCACAGCAGCAGGTCTGACAAAACGTAGGACATGTAAAAGTGCCCGGTTTTGTCAGCTCCGCCGGCATGGGTGTCAGCGCCAAACCAACCTTCGCGTTTGAATTTCGGGCTATGTTGAAACCAGTCCCAGCGCGCGATACCCCAGGCTGTCATAGCGCCGGCGGCTGCACTGAAATCCAGTAATATCGTATCCCTGCTTCTGCCTCTCGTATCGGCGTGTGTACTTGAGCTGAACAACGCAATAGCCAGTGAAATACTAAATAAAAGCTTCATTTACAAACCAGATCTAATTGTGCAACGTGTATGATCGCCACACCATTTGTGCCGTATGCCGAAGATAATTGTGAACAAGTAAGTCTCGATAGGTATGGCTGGAAGGAACTGAACAGCAGTGTTAGATTGTTACAGCAGCAATCGTTTTACGTCTGCGGACTATGGGAGTCCGGTTGGGGTCCGGATACTGCGGCTAGCGCAAGACTAATCAGAGGCAAGCATGAAATCAGTCAACAGCGGTGATCGGGTAATCGCCAATATCAACAATTCGGTCTTTGAACCGTGGGTGTGTGAGGATGGCTCGGTTGATGAGAGTCAGAGCGTGCTGCAGCTAAATAAGTCAAAACCGTTTGGTGTTGGATTTCATTTGTACCGAATGGCACCCGGGACCACTACTGCGGCGCATCGACACACTGGCGACGAGGAGTTTTTTGTGCTCGACGGTGACCTCACTGATAACGACGGTACCGAGTATCAGCCGGGTGACCTGGTGTTGATGAAAGAAGGCACCGAACATAACTCGACTACACGCAATGGCTGTACATTGGTGGTCTACATTGAACAGGCCGAGAAGGAAATCTAGTGCTAAACCACCTGCTTTTGCTGAGTGTCGATCTCTGCCAGCGATGCTGACGTGCCATTTTCTGTTGGCTGCGGAGTGAGCGTGGAGATTTGTGAATGGCCGGTGGCAGGGTTCTCGTCCACCGACGCTGGATAAAATTCTTGTAGCCACTCCGTTAGAACCAGATTTTGTAGTTCTGCCGGTGAGGTGCTGATGGTATTGGCCGGCAGGGTGTTCTGCGCGCTCGCAAGGTAGGCACCAAGTGCGTAAAACTCCATATCTGACATTAGATTTGCCGGAGAGCCTGAGCCATCTTCAACGATCATATTGGGTGCCTGGCCAGTGTGATCGTTGCCCAGCATCACACGAACGTTTTTACCTGAACGGGTTTGATAGATTGCGATATCGTCTGAGCTTTCTGATGTAATGTGTTTAAGGTCACCCGCCTCGATCAACTGAGGAATTCCAGCTTCAACTTCGCCCGAGGTGCATAAAATTAGAATGACGTTTTCTTTCAGATGTGACAACAAATCCGGTTGTTGTGAAAGAAAGCAGCTGCCGGTGTTTAAAAAAAGAATATCGCTTTGTGTCAATATTGCCCTCTGTGAAACAATATTGTTTTGTTGATACGCTAACTCTGCCATCACCGAGGGGTCAGCGTCGTAGACTAACGGTGTGCAGTTGTATTTCCTTAAGGATTGTAAGACGCCTCTGCCTATAGAACCCAGGCCGATTACGCCAATGGTTCCGCGCCAGTGTTGTAGCCTGCTGCCACAGCTTCTCCTCAAAAGATTATCACTCGACTCGACAATGGCTGGCCCGATCTCAAGGTCCATAATACGTTTGATATTTGACTTGGATTTAGATACCACGGGGCAGGGGATGTCAGACGCAAACTGTTGATAGCCCGGGGTCAGTCCGTCGTCTGAGCCTTTGATACCGTTTTCGGTGCCTTCAACAAACCCGACCAGTTTAGGACCAAGGTACCGATCAGTCGCAATTCTGACTGCAGACGGAGCAAAGTACCCGCCGTACTCCAGTATTGCGAATGGTCTGCCTTTGGTAACGTCCTTTAATAGTTGTACAGCGTAGGACGCGTCGGTCAAATGGTGTCGCGTAACCTCTGAAAGCACTTTGCCGGGGAATAATTCATGGAGTTTCCGGACAACATCCGGATTGCCCCGGGAAGAACTGCCTTTCGGGATAATTGCTGCCAGTCGGTCACCCACACTGGACAAATGATTGATGCAGGGGGAAAAAGCGTGTTGAACATAAACAAAACACAGATCCTCAGGCACATTCAGAGTATCGTGAATCTTTCGGATCGTTCGGTGATAAAACCGACGATGGGTATTGCCTTCATGCTCTCGCATAGTTCACTTCCTCGATAACCGTTAGCGAATGTGCAGTCCCTTTGTCAGTCGATCTTTCATGGCCAAAAAACTATTCCAGGAGGTACCCTGTTACGTTGCAAGCCGGATTGATCGTATCAATATGTTCTCGATTGTATCAATAGATATCCACTTCAGTGTTTATGGTATTAGCTGCCGGAATACGCGAGTTATTTCGTATGATCATTCAGGGATATCTGCTTTTCTTACTTATCAAACAAGGGTTGCCTGAGGAAGTCGATCACTCAACTACACCATTGCTAATTTGATCACTAACTAATTCAAAACGCTGTTGTGTTCCTTGCTTTGTTTTAATCGTTTCACTGAACATAGTTAAAGGCCGAACCCATAGTTCTCCATGGCTGTCTGCCGTTGCATATATCACCATGAGTTCATCTGTTTCTGTGTGACGTGCAGTGCCATACGCATAATAGTGCGTGCCTTTGTAGTGCTGATATATGCCGGGTTGAAATGTGTTCATAGAGGCTTTGATTAAGTTACATTGTCCACGACAGTATCTCACAGTGATACTGTATCTCTCCGGGTAAGTGTTCTTATAGTGAAACCCGTGCTGCTGAATGTTTACATCAGCGGTTTTATGATCGATTTGATATGCCAGAATATATTGCAGTCGCCAGCAGTAAGAAAAATCTGGAATTCCTGTAGAGCAGAACAGCGGAATGATCTGGCAACAAGTCTAAGTGCGTCATTGGTACCGTGGGGAGGGTTCGACTCCTATAAAATAATCTAATGGACGCGCGTCGTCACCGATGTGTGCCTAAGCATAAGTTTGCTAACGGGAGTCGTGGTAAAATTCACTGATCAGAACAGGGTTGATCATGAACACAGTAAAAGCGTTACTCGAGAAAATTAATACCGCACCGGATTCCATAGAATTCGCTGAGGTGATGGAGGTAATTGGCGACAACTACCGGTTCAACCCGACTGCGTTTTCGTGTGGAGACGCGTTCAACGAGTCTGGAAGCAACGAAGGCAGCTGCAAGATTCTGGCTTTTGCGCAAATCCATCATCTGCCAGAGCAACAAACGCTGGCCTTGTTCGGACGGTTTTACAGAGAAGATGTGTTGCAGCATCCGCAGGGGACAGACCATGCTAATATCCGCAATTTCATGACCAGTGGCTGGGCTGGAGTAAGTTTTGAAAGCCAGCCGCTGACAGACGAAAGCGCTTAGCAGTGCAGTCATCCGTTGGTGCGAGACACCGTGAGGGCAAGTGAGCTGAAATAACTGCGCCTCTGGCAGACCTTACATGGTTTGCCTGTCGAGCAGACGCCGTACCTTTGGTGGCTCGGTGCCACGATGCAGGGCATGCAATTCGTCAGATATGCCAGAGTCGGAAATGGTACTGCGTTGATTGTGGCGTATGTACTCAACCCAGGTTGCAACGTAATATTTTTCTGTCCAGATATTCGGCCTTTCCAGATCTCGCAGCAAAGACCATCTTCTGGCGCCGTCTCTTATGCGTATTCGTCTTTGCTTTGCCATAGCACGGTTAAAGGCGGGAATATCCTGTTCGTTGATATCAAACTCTATGGTGATCATGATGGGGCCAGTGCGTTGCTTTAACTGCACTGCCAGGGTTGGCTCGATAAACCGATTCAACGGGTCGAGGTTCAATTTGTCGTATTCCGGTAGCGGTAGTTTGTAACCAATCAGTGCGCCGATAATCAAAGTAGCAGCAGAGGCGACAAGGGCGAGTTGCAGGCCCTGAGTTTCGGCCAGCAAGCCCCAAAGCCAGCTGCCGGTAACCATGCCAAAAGCATTGCTCATCATATAAAACGACAGTGCTCTGCCCACTACCCATCTGGGAGTAGAGAGTTGCAGGGATACATTTAAAAGCGAGTTTGTGGTCATCCAGCAGGCACCGCACAACAACAAGGCCACTGCTGCCAGTATTTTGCTCTGGCCGGTTGCCAGTAACAGAATGCCAATGGCCATCAAAACAAAAGCGGCGCGAACAATCGTTTCGGTATTAAATGTTGCCCGGGTTTTAGCGTTGGTTAATGCACCAATCACAGCACCGACACCAAAGCAGCCCAACAAAATACCGTAGGTGGAAGCGCTGCCGGAAAGCAGGTCTTTGGCAACCAGTGGCAGCAGTGCCAGCACGGAGACCGCCGTCAGTCCAAACAGGCACCCGCGCAGTATGATTGTGAGAAGATTCGGTGACAGCCCGACGTATCGGATTCCTGCGGTTGCCGCCTGGCGAAACGGCTCGCGTGGCAGAGTTTTTTCTGCCGGTGCTCTTTTCCACAAACCCAACACGGCGATCAATGCCAGATAGCTGACGGCATTAAACGCGAACGCTGCGGCGGCACCTGCCACCACAATAATGAATCCGCCAAAGGCCGGACCCACGCTGCGCATTAAGTTAAATGACATGCTGTTGGCCATCACTGCAGCCGGCACTTGCTCTCTGGGAACAATGTCACCGACAGATGCCTGCCATGACGGGTTGTGCAGGGCGGCACCACAACCAATCAAAAAGGTAAACATTAACAAAAGCCACGGGGTTAACAATCCCAGCCAGGTAACCACCGTTAGTGCAATGGATACCGTTAACATGAGCACCTGAGCGACCATCATAATACGGCGGCGGTCGTAGTTGTCCGCCAGCACCCCTGCCAGTAATGACAACACCATGATAGGCAGAGTGGTTGACGCAGTGACCAGTGCCACCATTTGCTCAGAGCTGGTAAGCGTTGTCATTGTCCAGCCAGCGGCGACTGCCTGCACCAGGCTGCCGAGGTTAGACAACAGTGTGGCCAGCCAAAGTGAACGGAATATTGGTATGCCGAAGGGTGCAAAGGCGGCAATTCCGGACGATTTAGGCATGCTGTATTGGGGCCAGAGTAAAGCTGAAAGACAAACGTAATTGGTAGTGTGGACCGAAGAGAGAAATGCCACAAGCCGTATCAGGAATAACACAGTGGCATCGGCTTCAGCAGTGGATGGTTTTGTACCAGAGAATTACCGCAAGCGGAGTAAATTTCTGCGTCTTCATTTGCTATTACTATGGTGTTGCAAAGCGTTTTAGTTGATCCGTATACCATCATTCGGACGTAAAACGCCTGTACAAAAACTACGGGTTGCCTGCAGAAGTGAAACCATCAAACCTTGCACGAAAAGTCTGTCGGGCGGCAAAACTGGCGATAGCGCCAGTTGTATTGCTGATTTCTACTGGCTGCTCGATATTCGGTGTGGAGTCGGTTGAAGAGGCCAAATACACCGTTGTGCAAAAGGACGGGCAGTTCGAAGTGCGGGACTATGCGCCATTAGTCGTTGTCGAAACCCGAGTAAATGCAGATTTCAAAAAGCCGGAAATGGTGCGTTTAAAAGATTGTTTGCCTACATTTCCGGTAACAACGAGGGCAGCGAAAAGATTGCGATGACAGCCCCGGTAGTCGCGGAAAAAGATCTACCAGGCGTGGGGGAAAAAATTGCGATGACCGCACCGGTCATCGCAAGCCAGGAGGCAGATGGCTGGCTCTACCGGTTCGTGTTACCGCAATCGTACAACATTAGCACGGCACCCAGGCCGCTTGACCCCGCAGTAAATCTGGCTGAAGTGCCCCCCAAACGAGTTGCGACTGTCAGGTTCTCCGGGTTATCCACGGATAAGGCGCGCGCAAAGAACACACAAGCCCTGGCCGACTGGATGCAGATAAAGGGACTGTCTGCAACCTCTGATCCACGTTGGGCAGGATACAACGCGCCATGGGCGCTGCCGCCGTTTAGAAGGAATGAAGTGCTTGTCGATATTTCAGAGTAAACATTCAATGAATAGAGTGCGATCACACCGCGCCGCCCTGATAACTGTCTTCAGCGTCATGGCTTTTACAGCCACGAAGTCTGTTCACGCAGATAATCGTTCATTGCAGGTGCGACTTTCCGCGGGAAGCAGTTGGCAGCAAAGCAATGACGTGCAAATTCCTAATAACGAAGTCTCAAGCCGGTTTTCATTGTCTGATGCTGTGGGTGACGAGGTGCTGCCATTCATTCGGCTTGAGGCGAGCTGGTCTTTAAACGAACGGCACGGTGTGCGTGTTTTACTAGCGCCGCTGGAATACACGCAGGCGGTTACCTTTTCCGACACTATCCGGTTTGCGGGGGAAAGCTTCAGTGCAGACCAGCCGGTTAATGCAACCTATCGTTTTAACTCATGGCGTGTTGGCTACTTCTACTCACTGAAAAATACCGAGGCGGCTCGTTTGAGAATAGGTGGCACATTAAAAGTACGTGACGCTGAAATCCGGTTGTCGCAGGGCAGTACAGAAAGCTTTGATGATGACCTTGGTCTGGTGCCGCTACTTTATGTGGCAGGTGAGTATCGACTTAATGATCGCTGGACCCTTAGTGCAGATCTGGATGGATTGGCAGGTGGACCTGGCAGGGCAATTGATGCCGGGCTTTCTGTGGATTACGCGCATGGTAGCAGATGGAACTTCGGGGTTCAGGCAAGAGTATTGGATGGTGGTGCAGATACT
Source organism: uncultured Granulosicoccaceae bacterium (assembly GCA_938008205.1). GTDB lineage: Bacteria > Pseudomonadota > Gammaproteobacteria > Granulosicoccales > Granulosicoccaceae. The sequence goes on along the minus strand of CALLLY010000372.1, from coordinate 650 downwards.
GACGATGTCTATAACTTTGCGACGTTTACATCAGTTGCTTTCACCATCGCCGCAGAGCTTTAACAAATAATTCACTCAGGATCGGTAAGCAGTTCTTGTGCAATACTGCTACTGGTTGCCAAATGGGTAACGTAGCGCCCCTTAATTGCAGCGCGAGCCGAAACACCGCGCCCAGGTCCGGCGGCAACCAGCAATGCGGTTTCTTTGTTGCGCATTTGTTCAAGGGTAACGCCGATCATTCGATCCTCTGTTTCTGCCACTACCGGGTTACCATTGGCGTCGATCAGTCGACCACAGATCACGCCTACCGCACCCTTATCTGTGTAGTGCTGCAGGCTTTGTTTATCCACCAGGCCGGTTTGCACTATGTGTGCATCTGCAACACAGGTGCCGCACGCAAACAGGGTTTTGTTGCAGGCCGCCAACGCGGTTAACTGTTCTGCAATCACCGGTTCTTTACATAAAATATCTCGAGTAGATTTAGACGAAAGTAACAGCGGTACGTGCAGATTGATGCAATGCCCGTTGAGCTTTTGAGCCAGCATAGTAGTGCAGGCCTCTGCGGCAAAGCCCAGCGCGGCCGGCCGTGACCCCAGTAGTTGAACAACTGTTAGCGCCTCGACAGGGTTTCTGGTCATCTGCTGTGCCAG
>CALLLY010000371.1 GCA_938008205.1 uncultured Granulosicoccaceae bacterium | reverse complement strand
TTCTGTCTTGCCTATGTGATCCCTGTTGCGATTGTTATTTATTTATTGCAAAGCTGGTTGATCGGCGTATTCGATTTACAGGGAGAGGCAGCTGACCTGCTGAGCTTTTACGCAACCTTTATTGTTGGCAGTTATGTATTGTTTGGCTTGCAGCTGGCAGCGAACCCGGTAATGAACTCTCTGAGACATCCGGGTTTTTCCACCATCAGTAATATTGTTCGGGATTTATTACTGGCTGTACCATTGGTTGGATTGTTCGCTGGATGGTTCGGTGCAAGGGGGGTACTTGCAGGGCAGGCTCTGGCCAATGCTATCGCAGGAGTGATTGCATTTTCGGTTGCACTTTGGCTGATCAAGCGGGTTGAAAAAGGCCTGTCGATCGATTTACCGTGGACAGGTAAGATTTTCCATCATCACCGAGCTGTTGCACCGGGTGTGCAGCATCGTGGTCACTAAATATCACACGATATCTATGGGCATAACCCATCAGCAAACGGGAAACTGAATGGCTAGCGTAATTGTTTACTATATTCACCCTGGACATCAGCACTCGCATTCGAATCTGGCAATGCAGCGATTGCTGCAAAAAGTAGATGGCATAGAACGGGTGGATCTTTACAGCGAGTATCCGCGATTTAATATCAACATCGATAAAGAGCAACAGCGACTACTCAACCACGATGTCGTGTTATTTCAGTTTCCGGTTTTCTGGTATTCAGGACCCTCTTTATTAAAGGAATGGATCGATCTGGTGCTTGAATACGGCTTTGCATACGGGTCGGAAGGTAACAGTGTTAAAGGTAAGAAAATGATGTTGGCGTTAACTGCCGGCGGTCCGCGCCAGGCCTACACAGCGGATGGTTATCAAAATCATTCACTGAGAACATTTCTTACACCGTTTCAACAAACTGCAACACTATGCAAGATGCAGTTTTTGCCTCCGTATGTTCTTTACAACTCACTGCATAGCGAAGATGACAGTCGCATTGAACAGCATGCACAGGGATATGTACAGCTGGTTGAATCGCTGCGTGATGATCGCTTTAACCAGCGGGCGGCTGAGGAACTCGATACCATAGGTTTTAAAGATCTTGCGAATTTGACAGGGATAATACGATGAGTGGACTGCTGCTGGTAATTTTCTGTTTTCTAATCGCCGGTGTAATAGCGGTACCTATCGCGTCACATCTGGGCCTGGGTTCGGTGCTGGGGTACCTGATTGCGGGCATCGCGCTGAGCCCGGTATTGAATGCACTGCATATTGATGTGGTCAGTATTCAACACATCGCAGAGTTCGGTGTTGTCATGATGTTGTTTCTGGTAGGGCTAGAGCTTGAGCCAAAACAGTTATGGCAAATGCGACATAAGCTATTGGGGCTTGGAGGTCTGCAGGTGGTGCTTACTACTGCGGCAGTGACTGCTATTGCTTTGCTGCTGGGACAGCCGTGGACGATTGCGCTGGGTATTGGACTGGTGTTGTCATTGTCATCGACCGCTATCGTGCTGCAAACACTGAATGAAAAAGGCTTAATGAAAAGTGACGGCGGACAGGCCAGCTTTTCCGTGCTGTTGTTTCAGGATATCGCAGTAATCCCGATGCTCGCCCTGATTCCACTGCTTGCCATGCCGGAGTTGATGGATAGTGTGGCTGTTTCTGATCATGGTGCAGGAACTGACAGCCATGGAGCATCCGATGGGCATGGTGATAGTGGTCCGGGCTTTGTCGAGTCACTGCCAGGCTGGCAGCGTGCAGGTGTGACCATCTTTGCTATTGCAGCTGTTGTATACGGTGGGCAATACCTGACGCGACCGTTGTTTCGCTTTATTGCGCTTGCGCAACTGCGGGAAATATTTACGGCGGCAGCATTGTTGTTTGTCGTTGCCATTGCACTGCTGATGACATTGGTGGGTTTGTCTCCGGCGCTTGGGACGTTTCTGGCTGGCGTGGTGCTGGCGACCAGTGAGTACCGTCATGAGCTTGAGAGTGATATCGAACCTTTTAAGGGATTGTTGCTTGGTTTATTTTTTATGACGGTCGGGGCAACCATTAATTTCTCACTGCTGTGGGATAACCTGTTTCAGATACTTGCCATGACGCTTGGGCTCATCGCATTGAAAGCTGCCATTCTGTTTGTTCTGGCGATTGTCTTTAAGGTGCGGGGCGCTAATCGTTACCTGTTTGCACTCGGTTTGGCGCAGGCAGGGGAGTTCGGTTTCGTGTTGCTGTCTTTTACCGTTGCAAATTCAGTCATTCCAACGTCTGTTTCCGAGATGTTGTTGTTGGTAGTAGCGCTTTCCATGTTGCTAACCCCGGTATTATTTATTACTTACGACAAAGTGATTGCCCCCAGGTTTCTGAATGAAGATGCCAAAGAAGCGGATATTATCGATGCAAAAGGAACAGTGATAGTTGCCGGGCACGGGCGATTCGGTGGTGTCATTAATCGTGTGCTGCGATCCTATGGGCATTCCACAGTGGTTGTTGATCTTGATTCTGTGCAACTCGAAAACCTGAGAAAGTTCGGCCTGAAGCTTTTTTTTGGGGATGCTACCAGACCGGACCTCCTGCATGCGGCAGGGATTGATGAAGCGAAAATGCTGGTAATCGCGATTGATGACGAACACCAGATTACCGAGCTCACTCATTATGTGGCAATGAATTATCCGCATGTACATATCGTGGCACGGGCAATCAACCGGAACCATGTGTATGAGTTGTTTGCTGCAGGTGCAAAAGACATTATCAGAGATACGTTTGACAGTGCCACTCGTGCGGCCAGGTCTGCTCTCGAAGCGTTGGGAACTCACCCGCACGACGCACAGCGCAAAATTGATGATTTCATCGAGTTCGATAAATATGCCATGCGTAACGTGGCAGAAGTCTATGATTCAGATATTCCGTGGGAAGAAAATCAGCCCTACATCGATAAGGTAAATGAAATGCTGGCGTTACAGGATGAACTGTTGTCAGGTAATACCAGTGCTTTTGGTGGCAAGCAGAAACGCGGCTGGATACCTCCGGGTGGTGAGGTCGCTGAGCAATAATCGATATTGCTGTCTCCCGTTATTCATGAAGAAGGTAATCGATTTTCTTTCTAATGGAGCATCGGTGTTATTCGCTGTGGTTTTCAAGCTGCCAAACCGCCGATTTGATCAGCTGGTCGGGAGTGAGTCTTATGAGTATGTCGAATTCATCGGTCGCGAGGCAGTGGTGGTCGAGACAGTTACCGTTAGTGCGGGTACGGTGCGCTTTGCAGGTAGTTACTGGCGGTCGA
>CALLLY010000370.1 GCA_938008205.1 uncultured Granulosicoccaceae bacterium | reverse complement strand
GGTGATGATCACATCGCACAGCTGACCCAGTTCGGCAGGTGAATCTGCCCACTTGGCACCTTTATCCAGGAAAGGCTGAGCGATGCTTTTGTCAAGCTCCCTGACAGTAAGATCAACACCATTGCGCAGCAAGCTACCAGCGAGCTTGCCGCCCACATTGCCCAGACCCACAAATCCAACTTTCATGTGCTTTACCTGTTTGAAATCACAAAGCTTGAGTTGTTTCGAGGGAAAACACTTTGCTAATGCCGACCCCTTAAACAGCAAACATATCCGATTTCACACCTGCAACCAGCGACTATTGTCCACATTGGAGGCGTTATACTACCTTTGCATCAATTCCGAGGTATTAAGTCCTTGAGTAAAACGCCCGCCAACCGGAGTGGTCGGACGAACCGGTTTATCCAGGATCACCGGTTGGGGAAAGCTGATCGAAGCCAGCGTTTGCGGTTTGCGGTGCGGTTCGCACCACTCACCGCACCCTACGTGCTGAAGTGTATGTAGGGTGCGGTGAGTAAAACGAACCGCACCAACGCATATTTGCGCGCCACCGTGACTCACGAACTTCAACAGCGCCTACTCAATTGAACGCGAGCATGAACTAATTCGGAGATAATCCATTCATAGGCTAATCATTCGCGATTGAAATCAATTCAGATAGTATTGAAAGCCCTTGCTTCATCTCAGGCTCACTGGCATGGCTGAAATTGAGCCGCAGACAGGCAGGTATCCCTTCGCTTTGCGGGAAAAACGGATCGCCCGGCATGAATGCCACATTGCGTTTTAGTGATTCCTGCAGCAGCAAACCGGTGTCCTGAACATACGGATCTTTAAGTGTCAGCCAGAAGAACAATCCGCCATCCGGTACCGACCAGGTGCAATAGGGTGATAAGGTCTGTTCAAGCGCCTGACAAAACGCATCGCGTTTTGCGCGATAGCTATCGACGACTTCGGCCAGACGATTATCGCGACGATTAAGCATCGACAGGACTAATGACTGACTCAGCCGATTACTGTGCAGGTCAGCGGCCTGCTTTAACCAGCTTAACATCGGGAACAGATCTTCAGAGCAGACCAGGTACCCGAGCCGCAGCCCCGGTGCATAGGTCTTTGAGAAAGAAGACTGATAGACCCACGAAGAGCGCTCAATAAACGAACAGACCGGTGTTCTTTCGCAGTGGTCATACACCAGGTCACGATACGGATCATCTTCAAACAGGACACAACCGAGTTCATCGGTAACCTTTGCCAGTGTTTGTCTTTGCGCCAGGTTATAACAGTGGCCAGTGGGATTTTGAAAGGTCGGAATCGTGTAAACAAGATTCGGCGTGTGCGTCTGTCTCAACGCTTCGATATTCGATGGCTGATAGGAAACAAAGTCAGCACCAAACAACGAGAACACCTGCAACGCCGCCAGATAGGTTGGAGACTCGACCGCCACCGGTGTACCGGAATCGATCAGTAATTTGGCAACCAGATCTATACCCTGCTGCGAACCCGACAAAATCAATACCTGCTCCGCACTCACATCCAGCCCGCGGCCGGCAAGGTCATGTGCAACCTGTTCTCGCAACGCGCTTTCGCCTTCGGTTGCACCATATTGCAGAAGCTCCGGTCTGACGGATAATTCGTCAATCGAAGGAAAGCTCGCAGCACTGGGTAACCCACCGGCAAACGAGATCATTCCGGGCTGATCAATAACACGCAGAATTTCTCTGATCGGTGACGGACTTAGTCGGGATGTTCGTTCTGACAGCTGCATTTCAGCCACTCCAATTTAAGTCAATGTATTTGACATATTGACACTGTGACTGACTATCCATAATGTGTCAATATGATTGACCAAAAAAGCGAGCCCCTGCTAACAGAAGAACGCACCGCCGAGTTGCGGGAAGCTATTGAGCTGCTGTTCTTTTCCTACCGGGCTTTTACCCGCGGACCTGACCAGATTCTGGAGAAACGCGGACTTAATCGGGTTCATCACCGTATTTTGTATTTTGTCGCCCGCCAGCCCGGCCTTTCAGTCAACGAACTGCTAGGCGTTCTGGAAGTCAGCAAGCAGGCATTGCACATCCCGTTGCGCCAGCTGCTCAGCATGAATCTGGTGAAAAACGATAAGTCCAAAACTGACGGACGTGTGCGGGAACTGCGACTCACCTCGGCCGGCAAGCGGCTGGAAGCCCGGCTCACCGGTACCCAATTGCTACAACTCGACAATGTTTTTGCCGAAGCGGGTAGTGACGCCGAAAAAGCATGGCGCAAGGCCATGAAACTCCTTGCCACAGACTGAAACCTAATTTCGCGTCACCGCAGCTGTTATTATTATTCAATGAAAGATTTTGATGCGTTAAGAACCGTTTTAGAACTCGAAAAGATAGAGGACAACCTCTACCGGGGGCTGAGCTATCGCACACCGTGGGGTCGTGTTTTTGGTGGTCAGGTACTGGCACAGTCTATACACGCCGCACAATTAACCACGCCCGATGATCGCATCATGCATTCGATGCATGCCTATTTTCTACTGGCCGGTGACGTCGACTTACCTATTGTGTACGACGTTGAGCGCGTCAGGGACGGAGGCAGCTACACCACTCGCAGAGTCAAGGCTATTCAGAAAGGGCGCGCGATATTTACCATGGAAGCGTCTTTCCAGAAACCCGAACAAGGGTTTAGTCATCGTCAGACTATGCCGGATGTGCCCGAACCTGAAGGCTTGCAAAACGACAGAGAGATAGGTGAAGCATTGCGAGAGCAGGCACCGGAAATTTATCGCCTGACGCGTCTCGAAAGACCCATAGAATGCAGGCCCACCGGCGGTGCTGCGCTGTATACCTCAGATCGGTTGGATGCACGCCAGCATATCTGGATAAAGGCACTGGGATCATTGCCTGACAGTGATCGCATGCATCAGGTCGCGCTGGCGTATGTGTCGGATTACAACCTGTTGGCCACCGCCCTGCTTCCGCACAGACAGCAGATCAGTGGCAACCGTGTGTTTCTTGCAAGCCTTGATCACGCCATGTGGTTCCATCAGCCGTTTCGTATGGATGACTGGATGCTTTATAGCATTGACAGCCCGAGCGCTGGTTCTGCACGAGGCTTTTCTCGTGGCAGTTTATTCACTCGCGATGGTCAACTGGTCGCGTCGGTCGCACAGGAAGGCCTGATGCGCATGAGCCGTGAATCACAATAAGGATCAATCATGAGAATTGACATCATTTCAGATGTGGTTTGCCCGTGGTGCATTATCGGTTACAAGCAGCTGGAGGCGGCACTCGGCGCTACCAACACTGTGGCTGAAATTCACTGGCAGCCTTTTGAGCTGAACCCTCAGATGTCGGATGAAGGTGAAAATCTTCGCGAACATCTGATCAAAAAATACCGCATCAGTGAAGAAGACTCTGAAACCACTCGTGATCGAATCACTAACATCGGACAGTCCCTGGGATTTCCGTTTCGCTTCTACGATGACATGCGCATGGTAAATACTTTTAAGGCACATCAGCTGATTCACTGGGCCGCCCTGCATGGTCGTCAGCATCCTTTAAAGATCACCCTGTTCCACTGCTATTTCAACAGGGAGCGAGATGTCAGCGACAATGAGGTACTGGCAAACGCCTGCGTTGAAGCAGGCTTACCGTTTGACGAATCACTGGAAGTACTGGAACAGGAACTCTATGCAGACGCCGTGCGCGAACGGCAAAGATTTGCAATCTCAAATGGGATACAAGGCGTGCCTGCAATGATATTCAATCAGACTGACTTACACACCGGAGCACTTGGCGTTGAAGCCTATGTCGAGATAATCAATCAACAGTCTGAGTGAAGATAGTTACTTAACTCTAACGATAAGCTTGGCTGATCAGGTACTCGCCAACATAAACACCTGATCTAGAAACTAAAGACCTGCCCTACCGCAACTGATAACGTGGGTTCCTGTTTTTCAGTGTCATCGTCGAACGGATAAGCCAGATCAATACGAATGACATTACGCCCTAACAACTCATTACTGCCAAGGCGCAGCCCCACACCAGCGGCGCGTTTAAATTGCTCCTCACCGTTTGGCTGGCTTATCCAGCCAATGTCAGCAAACCCGAGCAGACCGGCATCGAGAATACCCAGCCTTCTATCCAGTGCCATGCGATGCTCCAGGTTGATTAGCAATCGTTCGTTGCCGGCAAGCAACCGGTTGTCATAACCGCGCAGTCCGTTGCCCTCGCCCAACGTATATTGCACAGGCAACTGACCTTCACTTTCCGCATGGCGGTAGTCAAGCCGGGTAGCCAGTTGTTGTTTGTCAGACCAGCTGTGATAAAACTTTGCCGATAGACCCGTTGTCCAGTTTGTGCTGTTGTCATTCACCACAGCAGACCCGCTCACGGTAACTCTTGCAATAGAGTTATCAGATAGCGCGATAGCTTTGGAAACACTGGCGGCAATAGTTGGGCTAAGAACATCCGCCTGATCGACAGTAGCTCTCTGGCGCAATCCGAACCGAAGTTCCGAAGACAAACCGAATCCAACATCCTGTACAAACCTCAGTGTATCCAGACCGGTAAATTTTCGGTGCGTAAAATTCTGATCGAGCCCTAAGATCAGACTGGCAGACAGTTGCGAGTAGTCTGTCGGTTGCTCGATGGTATCGGCCTGACTTCCTCGAATAGCCTGGTATTGCAATTCACTATATTGCATTGCCAACCCTCGACGAAATCGAAAACCGGTTTTTTGACTTCTCCATGACCGCTCAGCAGAAACACTGCGTTTTAGTTCTGGAACCTGCACAACAGATAAGCCGTTATCGTAGTAATCGATATCCTGCTGTCTGCTTTCCGCCTGAATCAACCAGGCTTGCCTGTCATTAACCGTTTTATACGGACGGCTGAATCGCAACACGTAGTAGTCACCTTCTTCAGTACGCCCGGCCTGGTACAGCGCTCTGGTGTAGCGGTTAATGAAGTGCAGATCACTGTAAGACACCGCGCCGCGGATCTCGTCATTGGTGTTTCCTGTCACGCTTAGGGTGACGCTGTCACCCAGACCGAGTAGATTGCGCTCACCCACGGTGAATCCGACCTCGCCAACCCCCCCAAGAAAGGATCCATTGGCACCGGCAACCATTGAAAACTGATCACGTGTGTTCACCAGCAACTGCGCATCGCCGGTATTTTTATCTTCTTCAATTCGCACCGAGACCGTTGCGAATAATCCGGTTCTCCTGAGCACTCGCTCAAGCTCGGACACTTCTTCGCTGCTGAGAGAATCTCCGGGCTCGATACCCAGTTCCCGCACAATTGTTTGCTCGATGGTGGTTCGGTGCAGTTGATTGGCTAATCGATAAACCGGATTAACGGCGGCCTGCTCAGGGCTGAATATGTTGATGCGATTCACAATCACATCAGTTATTGCTACAGAATTATCAGTGGCGGTATTTGCCACAGCCAACTGCGATATCAGCATCAACAGCAACACAGCAGATAGCCAACGTTTGATCAGTAAGACGCAGCTCCTGCGAATATCAGGCAATACAGCAATGGCACACAACATCCAGGGATCCACGGTAAGTCCAGGTCAAGTAACAGTTTAATACTGCCGCCACAGCCTAGATAGAGCGCTGAAACTCATCTGCGAAGCACTGGCTGCGCGATGATCAGATGGTTGTCAATGAGTACGGCGACAACCGATTTTAACCATTAAAGTATACGGTAACCGACAGATATGCTTGAGGAAATCTCGTCGCCAGGTGCCAGCTCTTGATAGCACCAAACGATACAAGCAGATTGAGCAGCAGATTGCTGAATGCAATCTTCTGTACTGCGTGCCGAACATTACTTCTGCTGTTGACAGTTGTGCTGGGCAACCAGGCAGCAGTTGCGCAAGTTGCCAATTCAGACACACTGCTTGAGACTGCATGGCGACTTGAATCACAGAGCGACTATGCAGGCGCGGCTGAGACCTACCGTGCCTACCTGCTGACACGCCCCGGAAAGAGCGCCGCCAGCCGCAACGCCAGACTAAAACTCCCGGTTCTGCAGGAAGCCGTGCATTACGGTAACAGCATCGAGCTCGATTTGTATTTATCTGCCCTGAACTCCAGGGCCACCGGCGACACCGGCAGCGCACTGGCGCTTCTGCAACGTATTATTCTCAACCATCCCCACAGCAACTACTACGACGATGCGCTGTATCTGAAAGCCTATATCGAAATGATGGACAACTACGACTTTCAGCGCGCGCACAACACGTTACAGTCACTGCGCTATGCACATCCCGACAGTCGATACTACGATACCGCATTGTATTCCGAAGCCATTGCTCAGGAGCAGCTTGGCAATCGACAACTGGCGATCAGCAAGCTGCAAGAGCTACGCGAACGTCATACATCCATTTCAATCGGTGGATTGCAAATCGCAAGAGATACCTTCAGCGCGCGACTGTGGTTTGACCGCAGCAACGAACGATTAAAGTATCTGCAACAACATCAACAGCAGGCAAGCTCACTGATCAGTATGCAACCGCACGGTCAGCAGGGTTATCAATGGAGGGCTGTAATCTCTGTAGACGGACAGGATATGGCCTTGCTGCTCAACCAGAGCCTGGTCACCAAAGATACCCGCGTGATCAGTGGCGAAGGGACAAATATAGACTCTACTGAAACCAATGCTTTTGCCGGCCAGGTAGAAGGCGAACCCGAATCGTGGGCACGGATTACTTTATCTGAAAACAATCTGCGCGGAATGATATCCGTGTATGGCGAGCGCTACCGACTGACCCCGACTGAAACGGGTGGCACGCTAAGCGAGATCAATCCGCTGTTACTCGGGGATATCGATGGCAATATTTCGGAGCAGCAAGACCACGTATTGTATCCGCCGAAAGCCGAAAACGAACTCGACAAATACCTGCGTGGCATCAGAGTCGTTGATGGCCTGAACTTCGATGAAGGCACTGTCGGTCTTACCGCGTCAATCGGTGTTGTGATCGATAGTAAATTCAACAGCTATCACGGCGGCAGAGGTGCCGAAGAAGCCAAATCCATACTAAATACCGTCGACGGTATTTTCCGGGAACAGTTCGGCCTGGCATTACACATTGATACCATCATTGTGATTGACAGTGAAAACGATCCAATGAACCTCGGAAGCGTGACCATGGAAACCATGATGCGCAACTTCAGCAGTTATAGAAAAGCCAGCCCGGAACTGGGTAACGATATAAGTATGGCGACGCTTTTTTCAGGTAATAAAAATAATGACTCCGCACTGGGGCTGGCATGGATCGGATCTGCCTGCAGAACCGACGGATACGATGTCAGCGTGGTTTCACCTTATCGACTCGCAGACCTGCTCTCGACCCACGAGATCGGCCATACCCTCGGTGCACAACACGACTCAGACACATCATGTGCAAGCAACTCCAGCCATATCATGTGGCCCTACCTGTCCGGCAGCACACAACGGGAATTTTCAGGCTGCAGCCGCGATTCGGTCAGACAGATTATGGCTAACGGAAGCTGCTTTATAGAAACAATGGATATAAGCACGGGTCTGGTTGTGAGTAACACCTATGCAGAAGCTTCAGTCGTCAACAACGATACAACCCGCACCAGCTCAGGCGCTAACTTAACCCTGAAAAGCGACGCACTGAGCGATCTTGCCAGCGTACCCGACAACTGCAGCTATTCAAGCCTGAACCTGGAGTGTCGAATCGGACAACTGGCGCCCGGTGGCAGCGCTAATTTTGCACTGGAATTTACCCGTCCACTCACTGAGTCAGAAACCATCACCGCAATAGCCAAACCAGTAGGCTTTATGGATTCAGAGCCGGACAACAACAGCATAAGTGGCGACATACACGGTAATTTGCATACCATTGCCGGAGGCACCATAAACGGCAACCCCGGCGCCCCCAGCGGCGCAACCCCCGCCTCATCCTCTGGTAGTGAAGCAGCAGGATCGCTGCGCACTATAGATTTAATGATGTTACTGATCGTGTTGCTTGCAGTTTTCAGAAAGAAGACCAACACCCAGTAAGATCCATCATCTGCAATAGTGCCGCTTGATACTCAAAATAAGTTGACCATAGATATAGATCCCGCTAAATGCGTAAAACGCGAAAGCGTTTTCTACGCGTGTTGATCAGTTTTGAGTATTGTCGATCCACCGGGTAAAAGCGGCATGGATGCCAGCGTTAGCGCTGC
>CALLLY010000369.1 GCA_938008205.1 uncultured Granulosicoccaceae bacterium | reverse complement strand
GTTGCATCCATAGCAAATACCAAACGCCCTGCCCTGCCGCCTTCATGCGGCTTGGGCATGTTGTCGATCTTATCTAAAAACTCTGAAACCTGACTGGAGGTTTCTGTGCTCCTGAGCTGATTATCCTTTTTATAACTCATAAGATGGTTAGTTGATTTAACTTGTACAGTGTATCTGCAACTACCTCATCGATGGTTTGATCCAGAGCCACACTGACCACGTTGCTTTCGGCGTGAGGTGTTTCTAATGCTGCAAACTGACTTTCTATCAGGCTCGATGGCATAAAGTGATTAGCGCGGGCTGATTGCCTGCGGGTAATCAGTTCAACACTGCCATCAAGGTACACAAAAATTGCTTTTGCTTTTTCTGTACACAGCCGCTGCCGATACACCAGCTTCAGTGCCGAGCATGCAATAACAATGGATTGTTCATTCTGAAGTTCATGTTCTGCACGCTGGCCAATACTGTCAAGCCAGGGCCATCGGTCATCATCATTCAAAGGTGTGCCAGCAGACATCTTTTCAATGTTCGCGTCAGGATGCATATCATCGCCATCGACAAACACCGCTGAAAGCTCGCGGGCGAGTCTTTCACCTACGGTGCTCTTGCCACAACCGCTTACGCCCATAACAACAATGTACAACGGCTGTTTTGTGTTAGAGACCATCGTGAACCACACGGAAACCAACCGTTTCGTGCCTGTAAATCGGGCTTTCATTGCCACGATAGCTGGCGCGCGCATAGTCGGCCTCATTCGCCCATGAACCACCCCTGACCACGTGACGCTCGCAACCTTTTTTAATAATCGCAGAAGAATTATCACCACGCCCGAAATAACTGTCTGTCCAACAGTCCTGCACCCACTCCCATGCATTACCATGCATATCGTACAAGCCAAACTCGTTAGGGCCAAAGCTGCCAACCGGGGCAGTTTGTTTGCCGTCCCACTCACTACCACAACCCACACAATTGGCAGCGCCCAACAGATCTTCTCCGGTGTAGTATGGGGTTACGGTGCCCGCGCGTGCTGCGTACTCCCACTCAGCTTCGGTGGCCAGACGATAAGGCTTTTGTGTTTTTACACTTAGCCAGCGTGCGTAATCCTGTGCGTCTTCCCAACTCACGTGAGTGACCGGGCGGTTGTGATCATCCGATTGATACTGCGGTGCCGGCACACCATGCTCAAGCGCATAGACGCGATACTGTTCAAGTGTAATCTCAAATTTAGACATACTAAACGCCTCGACTGTCACTTCATGCATGGGCTTTTCGTCTTCTGCACCCGCTTCGCTGCCCATGACAAACTTGCCTGCCGGTATTGCCACCATCACCGGCGCAACAAATTCATGCGTGCTGTCTGATTCGGGCGATGCGCTATCGGCTCCGCCAGTGGTATACCGTGGCTTATCAGGCACGGTAGCGTCGGCCTTTGGCTGTGTTGTATTTTGTAACCTGTCTGCCGCCACGATGCTCTCAATCAACGCCTGTTTGCCGGGAACATTTTTATCAAGCTTCAGCGCAGCATTAAGACGCTGTTCTGCCATCGCAACATCACCCAGCTTTAATGCTCTGCGCGCAAGTACCAGATACACCTTGGCAATATAACGTTCACCATTCAGCGCGTAGTCGTGATCAGGTTGAATCTGTCTCAATCGGCGAACTTTGTTCAACGCGTTGTTGCCTCGCGGTCGCATGAGTCGGCGGGATTTGAGATCTGCAGTAATGCCTTCGATCAGATCAGAGGCGTTGTCAGCTTCGATAGCATTATCGTCTGCTGGCAAAACTTCGGTGTCTGCAACAGGCAAAGGCGGCGACTCTTCCAGACACACCTGGGCACCATCGCAATTCGCATGCGCCGGTACAACAACAAAAGCGGCCAGCAACATCAGCGCGGTCAGGATGGTCTGCAACATATTTCTCGAGTCTTTCCGGGTACACCTCTGGGTCGCCAATTGTACCCCGCGCGCGTGTGCTGATCGAGACTCAATACCGACCTTCCCATGAAGGCAAAACAACGCCAGATTTTACAAGGCAGCATCAGGAAACCCGACGCGTAAGCGAGGCCAATCATGGTTTTTCAACTCGCGTGACAGTCCAGACTCCCTGAAAACCGCCGACATCTCCGGCACAGCGAGCAACAGTTTTGCTAGCTTTCCCACAGAGGCTGGATCCGGAATTTTGAATCCAGAACCAGCCCGGCCGCACTACTTACCCTGAAATCTGCGTAGTTGGCTTAGGCGCTGTGGGCTTGGGTTTGATCTTCACGCCGAGACGCTCCAGCTCTCTCTGCAACGAATTGACATCCCACGAGCCGGACAGATACTGGCGCGGAATGGTCAGCGTTACCTCTTCAAACCAGACTTTCAGCGGTTGGGCGCTGTGACGAGATACGGTTGAACGTAAACGATGCCCCACCAGTTCCAGCTTATCGGCGTGCAAACGAATTTGACTGACTTGTACCGACTGGTGTTGTCCAAAACCGACTTTGACGGCACGCATATCAAGATGCAGTGCCATCCGGACACGGGCCTGTAAAGTAGTATTTCCGGAAAGCTCTACCTGTTTCACAGTGACCATTGAAAACGGGGAGCTATTCAGAGACTGGCGTAGTTGCAGGGAATCTGCCGCGACAATGCCGGGCAATGTCAGCAAGCTCAAAACCACGACGCTTATCGTGATGACTATTTTGTTCATGATGTTGTTAATGAACCTGCGCATTATTGATCTCCCCCCGTAGTGAACTCACCGCCGATAATCTGCTGCACTCCTGTGGCCAGGTGAGTTTCCGCAAAAACCGCAAGTCTTTTACTCCGGGTAATACTGTATTCCTTCAGGTTGCCCTGATTATTTTCACGGTATTGCAACAACCCGTAGCGATCGGCAATTACCGGTAGCGTGCGATTGATTAATCGCTTACGTGCATTGCCACGTTGATCGGCATTGGCAGCCTGACCAATCATTGCATCGACCAGCCGGCCGGCGCTGTAGGGTTCGTTATTTAGCAAACACAACAGGCAGAGAATAGAAGTTTCTGATTCCCGCAGTACACCCAGGTGACGCTTCTCTTCTTTACCATTGTCCAGTGGTGGTAACTGACATTCGTTGTATAGATAGTCTTCTACTCGCGCCCACAGCGTAAACATCAGAGTCAGTTGAGTGATCTGTTGTATACCGGCATAGGCAGGCACTTCCAGAGCCGGCTGTGAGCCGTTGTTCCAATCCGGATTAACTCCTAAACCGGCCGTCAGCGGCCGGACGGTAAACGTGTCTGACAGTTCAGACGTGTCGACAATTGCTTGTGGCATTGTTTCCCGTATGCGTGTTTCTACCCGATAGTCATGGAGTGTAATCTGATAATCTCAAGCATCAACCCGGGTAAATTTTACCGGTTCAGCGAGGGTTCAGAGAAATCATCGCAGGTGATGTAAATTTGTGTCGATTTATTGGGGTTTTCTAATTGAGCGCGAAGATTGCGGGAGCAAGTGGCGATAGCCCTGCCTGCGCTGATTAGCAGTATCCGGAAGCCCGAAGCGTCAGCGAGTTGATATACACGATTAGCCTCACTCACGCGTCGGCTTTCCTGGTTTCATGACAACACCCTCCCGCGAGCGGGAGGGTGTTTGGAGCACTGGAGCAAGTATATGCAGCGCTCTGTTTAAGGCATTGTCAGCGCAGTAAACAACGGGTTGTTGTTACGATGGATCAAGACTGCGACTGACTCACCTTTCGGCGCTTGTTTTACCAGGCCTGCCAGCGCATCAACCGAGTTGATCTCCTGTTGATTAAAGCTCACCAGCACATCGCCTTCAACAATTCCAGCCAGGGCTGCAACCCCTTGCGGGTCTACCGACTTAACCACTACGCCATTTTCTACACCCAGCTCTTCCTTCTGCTGTGCAGTCAGCGTTGCCACCGCTACACCGAGTCTCGACTCGTTGTCAGTCTCGATGCTACTGGTGCGGGTAATCAGGCGGTCTTCTGCAAGCTCGGCAATTTTTACCGGCAGTGTTTTCATAGTGCCTTTACGCAACACTTTAACGTCTACCGTTTCTCCAACCGGCACCGCACCAACTACCGGCGGCAGGTTAGAAGACTGGCCGATTTTCTGACCGTTAAACTCAAGGATGATATCGCCGGTTTTCAAACCCGCTTCATAGGCCGGACTGTCAGCGGTGACTTTCGATACCAGCGCCCCTTCAGGTCTGTCCATACCGAACGACTCGGCCAGTGTTAAATCAACGTTCTGGATTAACACACCCAACCAGCCGCGACTGACGTAGCCGGTATCTTTAAGCTGAGCTACAACGGTTTTAACGACGTTCGATGGAATGGCAAAAGACAGCCCCATGTAGCCACCTGAGCGCGAAAATATTTGTGAGTTAACGCCAATCACTTTACCTTCTGTATTAAACAGCGGGCCGCCGGAGTTACCCGGGTTAACAGCCACATCAGTTTGTATAAAAGGGACATAGTTTTCGTTTGGCAGGCTACGCGACAACGCCGAGACAATGCC
>CALLLY010000368.1 GCA_938008205.1 uncultured Granulosicoccaceae bacterium | reverse complement strand
ATGCCGGGGTTAGTTAAAATCGGTATGACCTCCCATGCGCCGGCTAAACGCCTGAAAGAACTTTATACCACCGGGGTCCCGTATCCGTTTAAATTGCACTATGCGCGTCGGTTAAAAGATCCGCGTGGCATTGAAAAACATTTGCACCATGTGTTTGAGCACTATCGTGTGTCCAAAAAAAGAGAGTTCTTTTCTATCGATGCTCAGGACGCGGTCAGGATTACAGAGCGGTCGGTGCGTGATATGTCTGCTGCAAGCCGCTCCGGTGGAGCGCTGTGGTTACTTGTGTTGGTTCTGGTTGTTGTGATGGTGTTGTTAGTGCACAGGTATCACGGTATACCTGTACTGTCCGATTGGATCGCGGTTACCATGAAATCCTTACCTGTGACACTTCCAGGACAATAACGGTCTCTTTGTTATATCTTCACCAATGGTAGTATTACGCCATCATACCCAACCCCCATTGGAGCAATAATGCGATTCGATCTGATACCCAATTTCAGTCCGGGTGAAACTATCCCGTGGGATCGTGCTCTTGAGATGATGCGGCAGCAAACCTCCCTGGCGGAGCAAGCAGGGTTTACTACTGCCTGGTTTACCGAGCATCATTTTGCCCACAACGGGTATATGAATGCACCACCCAATCCGGTACAGATGTGTACGCATATCGCTGCACATTGTGAAAAGATCAGAGTAGGTACAGCGCCGATTGTACTACCTGACTGGCACCCGTTAAGAGTCGCTGAAGATGTTGCCATGCTGGATAACATGACGCTGGGCCGGGTTGACTTCGGTGTTGCTAAAGGCATCAATGAACGTGCAACCATACAGTTCAATCGTAATGCTGATCGTCGCAATAACGAGAAGGTGATGCGTTTATATCTCGAATCACTCGAGATCATACTAAAAGCCTGGACGCACGAGGCATTTACTCACCATGGTGAGTTTTATCAATTTCCGGTGCCAGGCTGGAAAGAAACCAATCGATTCTTTTATCCGCTGGACCATCGCTATCACGATGATGATGGTGAATACAAAGCCATGTATGTGCATCCGCGGCCTTACCAGAATCCGCATCCACCGGTTTGGTTAATGTCTAATGCACCACCAGCTTTTGAAATAGCGGCTCAAAAGGGGCAGGGTGTGGTGTCTATGTCGTCGGCACCGAAGCGTACGCTGGCTTGCTGGAAACCGTATCGAGACGCGCTAACAAGAGCGCGTGGCAGTGAGGCGCAACTGGGAGAAGGCGTCGGTGTGTGCACTGCGTTTTATGTTGGCGAAAGTATGGAAGAAGCCGAGCGTACCATCCGCCCGGCTATTAACGCCTACTATGAGTTTCTGGGTGGATCGCGTCCGGCAGGTGAGTGGACAAAAAGTGGCTATCTTGATATTGGTGAGAAGATGACCAGCGAGGACGAGCAGGATGACTGGTTCGATTTTCTTAATAAACGCGGGATCATAGTGGTGGGTTCAGTGGAGTATGTTATTGAACGGTTCGAACAAAGTCAGCAGGCGTTCGGGCTGGATCACCTCATGCTGATGCAACAATACACCGGGGTGCCATACCATAAAATTCTGGCGAGCTGGGACCGCCTGTGTGAACATGTGGTGCCATACTTTGGAACGCAGTCAATTGCTCAAAAGAGAGAAGCGCAGCATGCTTGAAATATGGGGTCGCCCGTACTCTTCAAATGTTATACCGGTGATCTGGACCGCCAATGAGTTACAGCTGCCCTACCAGTTAAAACTGGCAGGAGGGAGTTTTGGCAAGCTCGACACCGATGACTACCTGCATATTAATCCCAACCGAATGATCCCGGCCATCAGAGACGGTGATTTCTCTTTGTGGGAATCCCACACGATTGTGCGTTACCTGTGCAGCAAATACAGTATGGGTGACTTGTATCCTGAAAATTTTGAGCAACGCGCTGTAGCTGATCAGTGGATGGAGTGGAGCGGCACGAGGGCCTTTACGCCGGTAATACAACTTTTTTTTGCCACCGTACGTACCGAACCGCACAATCGTGATCTGGATAATATAAACAAGTACCGCAAGGAAGCTGAACAGGTGTTCACTATACTGGAAAACCACCTGTCGACCAGGAAATGGGTTGCGGGTGATTCCTTCACTATGGGAGACATCCCGCTGGGCGCTGTTGCTTATCGATACTTCAATATAGAAATAGAACGGCCGGCGTTACCCAATATAGAATCGTGGTATGCGAGGCTGTGTGAGCGACCTGCCTATCAAAAGCATGTGATGCGATTTTTTGGCACTAACCCGCAGGAATGGCAGGCACTTGAAGTTGCCTGTGCTGTGGAGGGTGATTGAACCCGGATTGCCTGTTGCGTACTAAGCAAACTAACAAAGAGAATTCCTGTGATCGACCATTTGACCTACCATGAAAAATTCACTGCTGATGAATTTGAGCAACAGTACAATTTGCGTCTTGGTCGGCCAGACTACGAAGAGACGGTGATTCCAGGCTGGATATCTGCCAGTGAGTCTGCAAGAGCAACACTTAACTGCAAACTGGATATTCGGTACGCGGAAGGGGAAAAACAAAAACTCGATGTTTTCGTGTGTGCAGAGAAAAATGCGCCAACACTTATTTATTTTCATGGTGGCTACTGGCAGCGAGGCGACAAGTCTATTTATAGCTTTCTTGCTGCACCCTATAACAAAGCAGGGATCAATGTAGTTGTTGCCGGATACGATCTTTGCCCCGCAGTTACGCTAACACAAATATCCCGGCAGGCGCGCGAAGCGGTGGCCGCCGTTTGGCAGCGGGCCGATGAACTGCAGATAAATCGAAACGCTATCACCGTTATGGGGCATTCCGCGGGTGGGCATATCACTGAAATGATGATGGCAACCCGATGGTCCGATTATGCCTCAGGCCTGCCCGATGATTTGTTGAAAGCCGGCATTCCCATCTCTCCATTAAGTCTGCTGGAGCCGGTGCGCCGTACGGTGGGTTTAAACACTGGCATCCGAATGGATGAAGCAGAGGCAGAATCTCAAAGTCCCATGATAAACCATCCTCCGGTCACCAACGCGCCGCAACTGGTTGTTGTAGGTGGGGCTGAGACAGCAGAGTTTCATCGACAATCGCAAATGTATTATGAGGCATTCAGGAATAATGAACGCAAGATGGAAATGTACATCGTGCCGGATGTCGATCACTTTGATGAGCTAAATGTGCTTTCCAACCCCGATAGTCAGTTTTTTATGAAAACGCTTGGCTATATCAAATAATTCAGGAGATCAACATGAGTGCGAGTCGTAAAGAAGAAAAAGTGTCCGAAGCGCTGCTGGATGCAATTGGAGACGCATTTAATAAAAACGATATCGATGCAGTTATGCAGTATTTTTCTGACG
>CALLLY010000367.1 GCA_938008205.1 uncultured Granulosicoccaceae bacterium | reverse complement strand
CTTCGTACGCTGCGTGCAGTCGATGGTGTGAAAGCCGGAGCGCTTGAACCATCGGCAGCCAGCCAGTCAAAGCTGCAAACTGTATCAGTAGCCCGTGACTACACCTACGATGAAACCGATGTGCTCGCCAAGGACGACGAGGAGCGTATTCTTCGTTCGGAAATGTCTGACGAGTTGGTTAGGCATCTGGTACTGGTTATTTTTTCGGGCCTGCGATAAATCCCGCTACACCGATTTTCTTATAGATTCTCTGTAGATACACCGGTACCTGAAGGCCTGAGCCGGGTACAGTAATTGGATACACAGAAAATTCCTCGATCCTTCACCAACTGTTAAACTTGGCCGGTTGAGCACTTTCGGATTGCCGATGGGTGAAGAAGTCACCAAACAGCGTATAACAAAGATTTGTGAAATCCTGCAGCATGCTGCAAGACAGACACGTGTACTCAGCCATCTTGCCTGGGAAGGTTCTGTTCGCCATGAGTTTTTTGCCAGCGGTGCAATGTCTTTGCCGCGCGTGACCTATCCGTCTTATGACGCCTCGCCTGTTATGGAAGCGCTGACAGAAGCCCGTCGGCTGATGCAAAACTCGGTCTTTGATCTATGGCTGGAGCGCCAGGCTACGGCCATTGAGCACAGCGCTAACATGATGCTGAGTTGCGGCACACCATCATTCTTCACGCATTCAAGTGCGGTGTATGGAGCCCCCGGTGATTACCTGATCGATCAATCCAGTACTGCCCTGACCCTCGCCAGCGACTTCGAAGATGCATTGGCGCAACTCGATGGTCTGAATGACAAACACCTGAGGCAGGAAACCGTCAGCAGTGAAGAGCTGGCAGCGCAAATTGAAACCGCGGTACAGGATATGTTTGGCGATGATGCACCACAGGTTTCTGTGGTCGATGAGTTGTCTGCCAATGCGCTTGCCGGTCGCGAACGCATTCGCATTCGGCGCGATGCAAAGTTTAACGACAAAGACATTGATCAGCTGATTCATCACGAAGCCGGCGTACATGTTGCCACCTCACTGAACGGTATGTACCAGACTCATCTGCCGATTCTTGGATCAAGCCATGCAGGCACCACGCGCACGCAGGAGGGACTTGCGGTGTTCTCGGAATTTATTACCGGCTCAATGGATCTCGATCGCCTGCATCGACTGTCAGATCGCACACTTGCCATCCAGATGGCCGCTGATGGCGCTGATTTTCTGGAGGTCTATCACTATTTCCTTGAGCGTACTGATTCGCAGAATCAATCTTTTGAAAATGCGCGACGCGTATTCCGGGGTGGGGTGCTCAGCGGTGGCGCGCCATTCACCAAAGATATTGTTTATCTTGATGGTTTGATTCGTGTACACAACTTTTTGCGGGCATTGGTCGCTAACGGTAGAACGGATTGTATGTTGCTGCTGTTTTGCGGAAAGCTCGATCTTGAAGACATCCCGGTGTTGTGCGAGCTCGTCAGCATCGGGCTGTGCAAGCCACCCAAATATTTGCCGGATTGGGCGAGTGACATGAGATTTTTGCTCAGTTACCTCGTTTACTCGGGTTTTTTAAACACAATAAAACTACGGCAAGTCAGTCAGCACTACGAAAACTTGCTTCGAAGCGCTCCTCTTGTTGAAATGGACGGTTGATGACTAGCAAGGCACACCTTTGAGTACGGCTAATTTGCCCAGTGAAGTACCAGACTCTTTCAACCCGTTTGGCAAGGATGCGTTACTGCGCGCCTGTGCCATCGAATTTGACGAGGCGACTTTTGCTCGCGCTCGAGACTATGCCAATGAAGGTCGAGTTGCCGATCTGCATTTTGATGGCGCGAAAACCGTTACTGCTACTATCAATGGCACGGCTGATAACACGCATGATTTAAAACTGATGATCACCCGCGGGCGCGAAAATCTGAGCTTGCGTGGTACCTGCAGCTGTCCTGTGCGTCTTAACTGTAAGCATGTTGCAGCAACCATACTTAGCTGGATTGATCACAACGAACGTCCCGACCCCTCAGCCGATGCAATTGCCCTTTGGCGTGATGCGCTGAACAAGCAAGCCGAAAGTGAAGATCTGTCACTGTCGGAAGACTCCATGGTGGTGCTGTACCGGATTCGTCAGATTTTACTTCGTCAGGATGTGCGCTACGAAGTTGCTGCATACTCAGCGCGCAAGCTCCGCAGTGGCGGGCTTGGCAAGTCATCGCCACTGGCGCTTGATCGGCGTCACTTCGATGCAACAGACCTGAGCAGTCATGACGCGCGCATTTGCAATGCACTGATCGGTCTTAAAGACAGTCCCACCGGCCTTAATCTCAGCGGTGAACATGGCTACATGGTGTTTCGCTGGATGGTGGAAACCGGATCCTGCTATTTTGAAGCGTTTGATAGTCAGCCACTGTCGTTTGGACAAAATCTGCCAGTCAGAGCAGACTGGACTGAAGTCAGTAACGATTACCGTCAACTCGACGTCACACTGGTGGGTAGCGATGAGCCATTTGTCAGCCTGCCAACCGAGCCGCCCTGGTATATCCAGACCCGAACTGCCAAGTGCGGTGTAATCGAAACCGATGTGCCGTCAAAATTTCTGGCTGGGGTTCCACATTTACCACCGATAGCTCAAGCCGATGCCATGCGGATCTCGGAGCTGATGGTGGAATCTATGGAATCGGTTGATCTGCCACTGCCCGCGGATCTTAATATCCGCCAGATATCCGGAATCGAGCCGCGTGGAGTGGTGGTACTAACTGCCAAAAAAGACAGCAACGGCACGCATCGTTATGCTGAAGTGATGGTCGACTACGACGGTGCCCGTTTGCCGCACATGGTGGCGATATCCGATCAGAAAGAATTTTTGCATCGTCAGGCGGACGGTCAGTTTGTCCGGGTAATTCGAATGGCGGATCGCGAACTGGCATTAATTAATCAACTGACCAGTTCTGATTTGCCGGAGTGGGTTAATCGCTTGCACATCGACGGATCTATTCAGCTGACTGTCAATGCCAAAACATCCAAAGACATGGTGCTGTGGCAGGATCTCATCGATGGCAAGCTCGCAGACTTGCGTCGTGAAAACTGGATTATCGAACGAACGCCTGAATTTGAATTCAAGATCATCACCTCCAAAGAGTGGCAAATGAATGTTGATCACTCAGCCGATAACCATTGGTTTGATCTTGATCTGAATTTTGTTATCGACGGCCAGCCAATCGCACTTATCCCGGTATTGGCAAGCTTTCTGGAAAGGGTTGGCTCTGATCTGCCACGCTACCTGAATGATCCTGAGTCCTCCGCCACCGTATGGCTGGATGAAGACACGCTCATTGAGTTTCCGATAAAACACATACGCCCGGTACTTGAAGTACTGGTAGAAATGCACGAGCACGAAGATGGCAAGTTGCGTTTCTCGGATCTGCAGTCAACGGTCATTAACGATATTGCAGACGGTATTCTCGCGGTTGGCGAGATTGATCTTGAGTGGGAAGTTCCCGCAAAACTTGCAGCGCTGCTTGAGCGTTTAAAGTCATTTAAAGGCATAGAGGCAGTAGAAGTCCCGAATTCCCTGACAGCAGAACTTCGTGACTATCAGCGCGAGGGTCTGTCGTGGCTGCAGTTTCTGCGTGAGTTCGGCTTCGGCGGCATTCTTGCCGACGACATGGGTTTGGGTAAAACGGTACAGGCGCTTGCCACGGTATTGGCGGAGAAAGAAAGCGGCAGAAGTAGCGGTCCGTCACTGGTGGTGGCACCAACCAGCTTAATGGGTAACTGGCGCCGCGAGGCAGAAAAGTTTGCTCCTACGTTAAAAGTTGCGGTGCTTCATGGGGTTGATCGCATCGATCACTTCGACAGCATCGGTGACCACGATCTGCTGTTAACCACTTATGCATTGTTGTCGAGAGATCTTGATGTTCATCAAAAGCAGCCTTATCACTACCTGATTCTCGATGAAGCACAAGCGATTAAAAACCCTTCTACCAAACAGGCCAAGGCGGTTTGTTCGATCAATGCTGAACACAAATTGTGTTTAACCGGTACGCCACTTGAAAATCACCTGGGTGAAGTCTGGTCGCAATTCAGATTTTTGATGCCCGGTTTTTTCGGCGATCAAAAACACTTCAATAAAACATTTCGTACTCCAATAGAAAAAAATGCAGATCGTCTTCCGGCAGTGGCGCTGACCAAACGGCTCAAACCGTTTGTACTGCGTCGCAGTAAAGATGCGGTGGCGTCAGAGCTGCCATCGAAAACTGAAATTATTCAACGTATCTCCTTGTATCCTGAGCAAGCGGTGTTGTATGAAGGTATCCGTGCATCTATGGAGAGCCGGGTAAGGCGTGCGCTGTCTGAAAGCGGCCTGGGTCAAAGCCATATTACGGTGCTCGATGCGTTGTTGAGAATGCGTCAGACCTGTCTTGATCCGCGGCTGGTGAAAATGAGCCAGGCACAGAGCGTGACGCAATCAGCCAAGCTCGATGCCCTAATGGATATGTTGCCAACGTTTGTGGAAGAAGGTCGTAAGGTGTTGTTGTTTTCGCAGTTCACCGAAATGCTGTCATTAATCGAAGCGCAAATAGAATCAGCGGGTATCAGTTACACCAAGCTCACCGGTAAAACACGCAAGCGTGATGAAGCGGTTGATACGTTTCAATCCGGGGATGCCGATGTATTTCTAATATCACTTAAAGCGGGTGGTACCGGACTGAACCTCACCAGAGCGGACACCGTGATTTTGTATGATCCGTGGTGGAATCCTGCTGTAGAGAATCAGGCCATTGACCGTGCGCATCGTATCGGTCAGGACAAACCGGTGTTTGTTTACCGCATGATTACCGAGCAGACGGTTGAAGAAAAGATTCTCGATCTGCAGCGCCGTAAAAAGGAACTGGCCGATATCGTTGTCGAAAATCGTGAGCAGGTAATTCGTGGCCTGGCCGCTGATGATATTCTCGAATTGTTTTCAGCGTAGGCTTTGTAAACGCTAGTGTCACTGCGTGACTACGTCTTGCCGGGGGTTGTGATTGCCGCGATAGGTGTCATTGGTATCCGTTTCGCTGGCAGTACCACAAGCGACACAACTGCGGGTAATGTTGTTGCTCAGGCTTCTGCGCAACGCACTGTTGATCCGGCTGATTCCTGGTGGCGGCCTGAAGCAACTGATCAGCTGAAGTGGCAACTGCAACTCCAGGGTGACGTAAAACTGATACCTGGTGTGGAGGTTTACGCAGTGGATGCCGGTGTATCACAGGCATCCATTGATTCAGCCAAATCTGCAGGGGCCAGGTTGATGTGTTACATCAGCGCTGGCAGTGCAGAAAACTGGCGTGAAGACTTCGATCAATTTCCACCGTCCGTGATTGGTAATGCCTATGAGGGCTGGCCCGGAGAATGGTGGCTGGATATCCGCCGGATCGATCTGCTGGCGCCCATTATGCGCGCCCGTATGGATGTTTGCGCCGCCAAGGGGTTCGATGTACTTGATCCCGATAACGTCAATGGCTATGAAAACAATACCGGGTTCACAATTTCCCGTGATGACGCTGTCGATTATATTCGCTGGCTGTCTGCAGA
>CALLLY010000366.1 GCA_938008205.1 uncultured Granulosicoccaceae bacterium | reverse complement strand
CGACTATCCCCATGATTCCATCGATGTCAGTGAGATCGCTGAAAAGCATGAACTGTCGGGTGGTGTTATCGCCAACGTAGTCCAGCATGCGGTACTGGCATCATTGCGTGACAGTCGTGAAGAGTTGTTAGCAGTAGATATTATGTCTGGAATTGCACGGGAGCGGCACAATGAGTGGTAATAAAAAATATTGATGCCGTGAAACTATAAGTTAGATTGATTGTTCCGGGTACGGGAACTGGCGCATAGTCAATATAACTCCGAAGTACGTTACCTACAGAGCTGGCTTGTATGACAGCAGCTATTCAAAGGTGTGACAACTACATCCCAAAGTGATTCTGAAGCTCGTGAGAAACGACTGGCTGAAACCGAAACACTATCACCCCAACACGCACAGCAAATCATTCATCAGCGCACTGAGTGACGATAAAAGTAGTAAATTAGCACTATAGTGCATAACAATAGACATTGTTCTAATTTGAACGCAATATATTAGCAATTACTTACCAAAAATATGCTATTTTGTACCAAATTAGTCTTTACGGAACTGCGGCACCGCAGATATCATTTCCCGAGGAATTAGAAGAGAAATCAGCATGTCTCAGCAAATAGACTTTCGGGTCGACCCGTCCTCCTACCGTCACTGGCGTGTGGAACACGACGGACCGGTGGCAACGTTAAGTATGGACGTTGATGAAAAAGGGGGGTTGTTCGATGGCTATGAACTCAAGTTGAACTCCTATGATCTGGGAGTCGATATTGAACTCAGCGACATCGTACAGCGCATGCGCTTCGAGCACCCGGAAGTGAAAGTCGTAGTAATGCTCTCTGGTAAAGATAATGTGTTTTGCGCCGGCGCTAACATCCGTATGCTTGGCGGTGCTGCGCATAGCCATAAAGTGAACTTCTGCAAGTTCACCAATGAGACGCGTAACACCTTCGAAGCCGCGGAAGAAGATAGCGGTCAGCTTTATATGGCAGCAGTTAAAGGTGCTTGTGCAGGCGGCGGTTACGAACTGGCACTGGCGTGCAACTACATCATGCTCACCGACGACAGCACCTCTGCTGTTGGTCTGCCCGAAGTACCGTTGCTGGCGGTGTTGCCGGGTACTGGCGGCCTTACACGCATTACTGACAAACGCAAAGTGCGACGCGATCTGGCGGATATATTTTGTTCGATGGAAGAGGGCGTTAAAGGACAGCGTGCCAAAGACTGGCGACTGGTTGACGAAGTTGTCCCCAATTCCGCCTTTGACGAAACCGTGCAGCAACGTGCCCGGGAGTTTGCAGAGCGTGCAAAGAAATTCACTATCGATACGGGAATTACACTGGGGCCGCTGGAGCGTACCGTCACAGAGACAAAGGTATCGTGGTCAACCATTGATATCACCATTGAGCGACCTGCACGCAAAGCAGTGTTCACGCTTAAAGGACCTGACGAACAGCCTCCCGCCACCATGGAAGCATTTCAGGCACAGGGTGACCAGGCTTATCTGTTAAGGCTGTGTCGTGACTTCGACGATGCGATTCTGCACATGCGTTTAAACGAGATGGACATCGGCTTGTGGATAATTCGGACTGAAGGTGACCCGGAATTATTTGCTGCGCATGAAGCACTTCTCACAGCGCACCGGGATCACTGGCTGGCTAACGAGGTCACCCAATACTGGAAGCGTACACTCAAACGGCTGGACGTCACTTCGCGTTCACTGGCAGCATTCGTTGAACACGGCTCGTGTTTCACCGGAGTACTGGCGGAGATATTATTTGCTGTAGATCGCAGCTACATGATGGACGGTGAATTTGAGGATGACGACAGACCACTTGCAACCGTCCAGCTAAGTGAGGCCAACTTTGGTCCTTACCCCATGGGTAATGGCCTCACACGATTGCAAACCCGTTTTCTGGGTGATCCTGAAATGGTTGAACATGCACAGGCGTGCATCGGTAAACCTCTGGATGCGGCAGCTGCAGATAAGCTTGGGCTGGTAACGATGATCCTAGACGACATAGATTGGGAAGATGAAGTAAGGATCTTTGCCGAAGAACGCGCATCGTTCAGTCCTGACGCTATGACAGGCCTTGAAGCTAACTTGCGCTTTGCAGGGCCGGAGACGATGGAAACAAGAATTTTCGGGAGGCTTTCTGCCTGGCAGAACTGGATTTTTAATCGGCCCAACGCCGTCGGAAGTAACGGCGCACTGCAGCGTTACGGCACCGGAGTACGCGGCGAATTTGATCTAGAGCGCGTTTAGTTTAGTCAGGAATAACAAGTCACTAACTATATTCAGGAGAGAACAATGTCTGCAACGCTTGACGTCAGTTATGACACACGCATCCCCAATAACGTTGGGCTTAGTCAGGACCGAAAAGTCCTCAAAGCGCTGGAAAAGTGGCACCCGGGATACATAGACTGGTGGAACAAACTGATCCCGCAGAACTTTCAAAGCTCCATGGTGTATCTGCGCACGGCAGTCAGTGTTGATCCGAAAGGATGGGCCAAGTTCGACTACGTAAAGATGCCTGAGTATCGCTGGGGTGTATTGCTCGCACCGCAGGCAGAAGACAGGTTAATTCCGTGTGGTGAACACAAGGGTAAAGCTGCCTGGCAGGAAGTACCTGGTGAGTATCGCAACATGCTCAAACGCCTTATTGTCATTCAGGGTGATACTGAGCCGGGTTCCGTCGAGCAGCAGCGATTTCTCGGTTTAACTGCACCGTCATTATACGATTTGCGTAACCTGTTTCAGGTAAACGTTGAAGAGGGTCGCCATCTATGGGCAATGGTGTATCTGCTGCAAAAGTACTTCGGTAAAGACGGACGCGAAGAAGCAGACGATCTGCTGCGTCGTTCTTCAGGCTCTGATGAAGCTCCGCGTATGCTTGGTGCATTCAATGAAGAAACGCCGGATTGGCTATCGTTTTTTATGTTCACTTACTTCACCGACCGTGATGGCAAAATGCAGCTCGAATCGCTGGCGCAGTCCGGCTTCGACCCGCTAAGCAGAACCTGCCGTTTCATGCTGACTGAAGAAGCGCATCATATGTTTGTTGGTGAGACGGGCGTTGGCAGAGTGATTCAGGCAACGCTTGATGCGATGAAAAAGGCCGGTATTACTGATCCGAACGATATCGGTAACGTTCGCGATCTGGGTGTTATTGATCTTCCCACAATACAAAAGAAACTTAATCTGCACTACACATTGTCTCTTGATTTGTTTGGTCAGGAAGTATCAACCAATGCCGCCAATGCTTTTAATGCCGGTATCAAAGGTCGGTATATGGAGCATCGGATTGACGATGATCACCAGCTGCAAAATGACACTTACTCTGTCAGCAGCGT
Organism: uncultured Granulosicoccaceae bacterium; assembly: GCA_938008205.1. Classification (GTDB taxonomy): domain Bacteria; phylum Pseudomonadota; class Gammaproteobacteria; order Granulosicoccales; family Granulosicoccaceae. The sequence goes on along the minus strand of CALLLY010000366.1, from coordinate 2,182 downwards.
AGTTGACGATAAAATCGTTGCGCAGGATGTTCCGGCGTTAACTGCGGTTAATATGCGTTTGCGCGATGATTACGTACGCGACGCTTCGGGTGGTGTAGGGCGCTGGAACAAAGCGATTGCAAAATCAGGAATCGACTTTACGCTGACGTTACCTCACGAAGCGTTTCATCGCCAGATAGGTGTGTTTGCTGCAATCAAGGCCGATCCGCAAGGCAACATAATCACTGAAGCCGAGTGGGAGGCTGGCAGAAATGCCTGGTTACCAAATCTTGACGACGGCAAGTACATCGAATCACTAATGAAACCGTGCTTTGAGCCCGGCGAGTATGCCAGCTGGATAGCACCGCCCAAAGTTGGAATTGACAATAAACCGGGAGACTTTGAGTACGTTAAGTTACACATGGCGTAAGCTCTAACCCAAGTTTATTAATCCTTATGAATTATCCAGGCTAGCGCATGAACACACCACTCAAGCAGCATCTGATCGACCCGGAAATATGTATTCGCTGTTACACCTGTGAAAATACCTGCCTGATTCAGGCCATTGAGCACGACGATAATAACGTTGTGGTTGACGCAGACAAGTGCAACTTTTGCATGGACTGCATTCCTGTTTGCCCAACGGGTTCAATTGATGAGTGGCGAGTGGTGCAAACGCCTTATAAGCTCGAAGAGCAATACGAGTGGGAAGAACTGCCAGAGCAGGGAGAAGTCTCGCTGGACGAATCGGCAGACAACACCACCGAAGCAGAAGGTGCAATTGATCCGATTGCGGCGCTGTTGGCCGAGGCACATAAAGGTGCCGGGGGTAAAGCAGTGGCTCCGGCATCGGCTGCAAAGCCGACGGTCAATCTTTACAACCTGGGCAATCCTGTCGAGGCTGTGGTGCAAGGCAATTACCGGCTGACTGCCGAAAGCGCCGACAGCGACGTAAGACATATCGTACTCGACATGCAGGGCAAACCGTTCCCGGTACTCGAAGGACAGTCACTTGGCGTTATCGCTCCAGGCACCGATGAACAAGGCAATGCGCACTTACCACGACTTTACTCAGCATCGAGTCCCCGTGACGGTGAAAGGCCCGGGTATCACAACGTCTCCCTTACCGTTAAACGAGAAGAGCAGGGGGTTTGTTCACGCTATCTGTGCGATCTAAAAACCGGTGATCGGGTGCAGGTTACCGGACCGTTTGGCGCCACTTTCCTGCTGCCAGGTGATCCCGCTGCACGATTACTGATGATCTGTACGGGCACTGGTGCTGCACCGATGCGCGCATTCACGATGGCGCGAGAGCGTACCGTCGGTGCACGCAAGGACGGCATGGTCATGTTTTTTGGTGCTCGCACAGCAGAGAGTCTGCCATACTTTGGTCCGCTCAAAAATTTACCGGATGACCTTCTGCAAAAGCATCTTGTGTTTAGCCGTGCGCCCGGACAATCAAAAGAATATGTGCAGGATCGTATGCGTAAAGAGACAGATACCGTTGCTGCAATGCTGCAGGATGAAAATACCTATATCTATATTTGCGGGCTGAAGGCGATGGAGCAGGGGGTTGAGGAGGCGCTAACTGATGTCGCTAAAACAATAGGTAAATCATGGCAGGACCTGCGAGCCAGCATGCGTGAGAACGGTCGCTATCATGTGGAAACCTACTAAAATGCAGCCTGAGGTTGCCGTTCACCTGAGTTTGCCGCTCATAAAAAATGGGGCCGATATATTATCATTAAGTTGGTTGGCATATGGTAGAAAATAGCCACCGTACATCGTCTGGCGATGAAACTGGTAATAACGACGATTCTGAACCATTGGCAACCAGTTCACGCAACATTGAAGGCGCGACCAATACTCTGCTCGCCGCAGTAGGTGAACGGGTTTTACAGGCTCGCAAAGCACGCCGTTTGTCCAGACGTGAGTTATCAGAGCAGTCCGGTGTGTCACCACGCTACATCGCACGGCTGGAAGGTGGCGATGGCAACATCTCTATTGTTTTACTGCAGCGTATCGCGATAGCGCTGGATCGTCCGATAGAATCGCTGGTGGCGGCAGATGATGATCTCACCAGTGATATCGCACGCCTGGTGATGCAATACCGTAAAGCAGATGCTGCAACTCGTGCCAATGTACTACGCACACTCGACCCTGACATGCTGCACGAGAGTAAAGCAGGTCGCGTTTGCTTAAT
>CALLLY010000365.1 GCA_938008205.1 uncultured Granulosicoccaceae bacterium | reverse complement strand
GTTTTGAATGTGGTTCCGGGTATCGGCGAAGAGGCTGGTGCTGCGTTAGCCTCACACCCGCGAGTCAACCATATCTCGTTTACCGGATCGGTGAGCGTGGGTGCAGCAATTCAGGCGTCCGCTGCACAGAATATCGTGCCGGTGACACTGGAGCTGGGCGGCAAGTCACCGCAGTTGGTTTTTGACGACGCCGACCTCGATGCCGCATTGCCGTTTCTGCTAAATGCCGGCATTCAAAACGCCGGACAGACCTGTTCTGCTTCGTCGCGATTACTGGTACAGCGCGGTATTTACAATCAATTGGTAGAGCAATTGTCTGAACGCTACCAGCAGTTAACGGTAGGCCCTGCAGTTGATGACCTGGCCTTGGGTCCACTCATTTCAGCGCAGCAGAAAGCACGCGTCGATGATTATTTAACGCAGGCAAGTGATCTGGCGGCACCCATCAGGGGCAGTATTATCGACACCGCACCGAGTAGCGGGTTTTACACCGCTCCGGCATTATTTACCGACGTGCCGCCTGATCATGTACTGGCACAACAGGAGATTTTTGGTCCGGTTCAGGTGATCATTCCTTTTGATGATGAAGCACATGCCATTCAACTGGCTAATGGCACCGACTTTGGTTTGGTGGCTTCTGTCTGGACGCGTGACGGCGGCAGGCAAATGCGTCTGGCAAAAGCGCTCAAGGCTGGTCAGGTTTTCATCAATAACTATGGTGCGGGCGGTGGGGTAGAGCTTCCGTTTGGCGGGATGGGCAAATCCGGACATGGTCGCGAGAAGGGTTTTGAAGCGTTGTATGGTTTTTCAGTGCTTAAAACTGTTGCGGCCCATCACGGATAGCGCCATATGTTGATCACCGGAAAGCAAAATCTCATCACCGATGTTGCCGGCATTCAGGTGGGTAACAGTGCGAGCTCACAGTATAAAAGTGGTACAACCGTGCTTACCGCACAGCAGCCTTTTGCTGCCGCTGTCGATGTCAGAGGAGGGGCTCCGGGCACTCGTGAAACCGATCTGTTGGCACCCGACAAGCTGGTCGAAAAAATTGATGCGATTGTGCTGTCCGGGGGTTCGGCGTTTGGACTCGACGCCGCGTCGGGCGTTATGGACGCTATGGCGCAACAGGGGCGCGGGTACGAAGTTGGGCCGGTAAGAGTGCCAATAGTCAGTTCCGCCATCTTGTTTGATCTGCTCAATGGCGGGGAAAAATCGTGGCAACACAATCCATACCGTGCACTGGGTGTGCAGGCGCTGGCCAATGCAAACAGCACCTTTGATCTCGGGTCCGTCGGCGCCGGCAGTGGTGCCAACTGTGCAGACTTTAAGGGCGGGCTGGGTTCGGCATCGTTAATGACGTCGGCCGGGTATGTGGTCGGCGCACTGGTGGCCGTCAATCCAAGGGGCGGAGTTTGTCTGCCGGGATCGAACCATTTCTGGGCGGCACCCTATGAAGTTGCCAATGAATTCGGTGGAGCAGGCTGGGGTAACACGCCTCCCGATCTGCAATTGAGCGACCCGCGACTTGCCGCCATAGACCACAGCACCAATGAGAACCCGCGTGCCAACACCACCATCGCGATTGTCGCCACCGATGCGGCATTGTCGGTATCGCAACTCAAGCGAATGGCCATCGCCGCGCACGATGGCATTGCGCGGGCCATTGTGCCCTCCCACACGCCGCTTGACGGTGACACCGTGTTTGCGGTCAGCACTGCGATGCGGTCTCTGAAATCGCCGGTGGCCGACCAAACCGAGCTGTGTCACGCGGCCTCGGTATGCCTGTCCAGAGCAATCGCCAGAGGGGTTTACCATGCCACACCGGCTGAAAATGATCCTGTGCCATGCTGGCAGTCAGAATAGGAGGGCTAATTGCTTAAGTCAGTGTTCGGCTAGCGATGTTAATGTGCACCCTAAGACATAATTGCCTGCTAAACTAGAACAAAAAGAAAGGGTTGAATCCGATGAGCTATTTTTGCAAATCACTCAAGAGCGCGGTGATCGCGACCACTTTGCTGTTCGGTGTCCACAATGCGGTATCTGCCGAGGTGACCAAAACCTGGTCGATGGCGGAATTTGGTGAGCCTCTCTACAAAGACGGTATAGAGCATTGGCCATACGTTAACCCCGACGCTCCCAAAGGTGGCAGCGTGGTGCTGGGTGCTTTTGGCACCTTCGATAGTTTGAACACCTATATCCTCAAGGGCAACTGGCCGCGCAGCATTGGCTTAACCGGCGATGCGCTCATGGTCAGCTCTGCTGATGAGCTCGCATCGGCCTATGGTGTGATTGCGGAAACTGCAGAGTTTCCGGACGACAAAAGCTGGATCATTTTTAACCTCAGACCGCAAGCGCGTTTTAATAACGGCACCCCCATCACCGCACACGATTTTGAGTTTGCACTGAATACCATTCGCGAACATGGTCGGCCGTTTTTAAAGTCCTTTTACGAAGAAGTAGAGGGTGTTGAAGTTTTATCTGATCATCGGGTCAAGTTCACATTCACCACCACTGATACGATGAAGCCGTTAATGACGGTAGCGGGAATGAGTCCGGTGTCAGTTGAATACTGGAAAGACAAGGACATCAGCAAGACCTACCTGGAACCGGCACCAAGCAGTGGTCCTTATCAGATATCGAAGGTCGAGGCCGGACGATCAATTACCTACGAACGGGTAAAAGACTACTGGGGAGCAGAACTGCCAGTTAACCGTGGATTAAACAACTACGATGAAATCCGCTACGACTATTATCGTGACCTTGAAGTCATGCTGGAAGCTTTCAAGGCGGGAGAAATTGATTATCGCGCTGAAAACAGTTCAAAACGCTGGGCCACTGCCTACAAAATCGAGGATGTAGATAACGGCAATATTGTGCTGGCCACCCCGCCGGACAACCAGCCACAAGGCATACAGGCTTTTATGATGAATAGCCGCCGCGAACCTTTCAATGATCAACGCGTGCGTCAGGCGTTTAACCTGTTGTACGATTTTGAAGCCACGCGCCGGACGATTTTATACAATCAGTATGAACGTATTAATAGTTATTTTCCTAACTCTGACTACGGGTCCAGTGGCAAGCCGACTGCTGAGGAAATCGCTGTTCTAGAGCCATTTAGAGACAAGTTGCCACCAGAGGTTTTTACCGAGGAATATGTGTCTCCTGTTACTGATGGGTCCGGTAGAAACAGAAAGCAGATGCGTGAGGCCATAGCGCTGTTTAAAGAAGCCGGCTGGAACTTGTCCGAAGGCAAAATGATGAAAGACGGCAAGCAAATGACTGTAGAGCTATTGCTTGTCGATGCAGGATCGCAGCGTGTACATGCGTTGTTTGTGCAAAACATGAAAAAAGTTGGTATTGATGCGGAATTTCGCATCGTTGACAGCTCTCAGTATGAGGTGCGAACAGATGATTTTGATTTCGATATTGTGTCTGTACGATTTAACTTTTTCCCACCTCCGGGTGCTGAGCTTCGATCCTACTATGGTTCAGCTGCAGCGGACGAACGAGGCACGGGTAACTATATCGGTGTGAAAAATGAAACGGTCGACGCGCTGATAGAACAGATTGTTGAGGCACCGACGCTTGAAGAGTTGAAAGTAATCACGCGGGCACTGGATAGAGTACTGCTATGGAATGACTACGTGGTCACTCAGTTCTACAACGCCATTTTTCGACTGGCCTACTGGAATCGATTTGGGCAGCCCGAAACCAAACCGAAGTACGGTACCGGCTTTTTGAATTCATGGTGGATTGACGAGACGCTTGACAGCAAACTGGATCTTGATAGATAGCCGGCACTAGACAGCTCTCAAGGCTCTGGTATGTTTGCTTATATTTTTCGACGCCTTCTGTTGATAATTCCGACGTTGTTCGGAATTATGCTGATCAATTTTATCGTCATCCAGTTCGCCCCGGGAGGACCTGTAGAACAATTGATCGCAGAAATGCGTGGCACGGCCAGTGATGCGACATCAGCATTCTCAGGCCAGCAGGGCGATATTCAGTCATCCGGTCAGGAATCACCGGGTAGTAGCAGTAACAACACCAGTAAATATCGCGGTGCGCAGGGGCTGGATCCTTCAATAATAAAAGAGATTGAACAACAGTTCGGATTTGATCAACCGGTGCATGTGCGCTTCTTTAGCATGCTTAAAGACTATGCACGTTTCGATTTTGGTGACAGTTATTTTCGTGATCAAAGTGTACTGGAGCTGGTGCTGGATAAAATGCCGGTATCTATTAGTCTCGGTTTGTGGACGACGTTGTTTGTCTATTTAATATCGATTCCTCTCGGCATTAGAAAAGCGGTGACTGATGGTTCGCGATTCGATATCTGGACCAGTGGCACAATTGTGGTCGGCTATGCGATCCCCAGTTTTCTATTTGCAATCCTTTTAATCATTCTATTTGCCGGTGGTCGATACCTCGATTGGTTTCCGTTGCGGGGGTTAACCTCAAGTGGATGGGACGAGATGGGCTGGGGCGAACGAATCGTTGATTATTTCTGGCATATAACGTTGCCGGTAACGGCCATGGTTATCAGTGGTTTTGCAAGTCTTACCATGCTGACCAAGAATTCCTTCCTTGATCAAATTAATATGCAGTACGTGCAAACTGCCCGCGCCAAAGGTCTGGGAGAGCGGCAGGTTCTGTATGGCCATGTGTTCAGAAATGCGATGTTGATTGTGATCGCAGGATTTCCCAGTGCATTTATAGGAATTTTGTTTACCGGTTCGGTGTTGATTGAGGTGATTTTTTCACTGGATGGGCTGGGATTGCTGGGCTGGGAAGCGACCATAAACAGAGACTACCCGGTCATGTTCGGAACATTGTACTTCTTCACTTTGTTGGGGTTAATACTGCAATTGGTGGGCGATGTGATGTACCACATAATTGATCCCAGAATTGATTTCGAGAGTCGAAACTTTTAATGCCTCTGGATTTAACATGGCAATGAGTCAGCTCAACCAGCGTCGGCTCCAGACCTTCAAACGCAATCGTCGTGGTTACTGGTCGTTTTGGATATTCAGTATCCTCTTTGTCTTGTCGCTCGGCGCTGAGTTAATCGCTAACGATAAACCTATCCTTGTTCAATACGATGGCAAGATGCACTTTCCTGTTTTTAAGGTCTACCCGGAAACTGTCTTCGGTGGCGATTTTGAAACAGAGGCGGACTATACCGACGAGTTTGTTCAGGATCTGATCAATGAAAAAGGCAGTATGGTGTGGCCGCTTGTGCCTTTTTCTTATGATACGGTTGACTTTAATCTTACCGAATCGGCACCGACTCCACCTTCCGCTAAGCATTGGCTCGGCACGGATGACCAGGGCAGGGATGTCGTGGCGCGAGTTATTTACGGGTTTAGAATTTCGGTCCTGTTTGGCCTGTTACTGACACTATTCAGTACCGTGATCGGAGTCACCTCCGGAGCTGTTCAGGGCTACTTTGGTGGCCTGCTGGATCTGATTGCACAGCGTTTTATAGAAATCTGGCAGGGGCTACCCGTACTGTTTCTGTTGATCATCATGGCAAGTGTCATCAAACCCGGTTTTTTTACACTGTTGTTTTTGATGACTCTGTTTAGCTGGACTGCTCTTGTCGGCGTTGTGCGGGCAGAGTTTCTGCGTGCCCGAAATTTTGAGTATGTGCGTGCCGCAAAAGCATTGGGTGTCAACGATGCTACTGTGATGTTCCGGCATACCTTGCCAAACGCAATGGTAGCTACAGTAACTTTTATGCCGTTTATACTCAGTGGCTCCGTAACCACATTAACCGGACTGGACTTTATGGGCCTGGGGTTGCCGCCCGGGTCTCCGTCGCTTGGAGAGTTATTAAAACAGGGACGTGATAATTTTCATGCGCCCTGGCTGGGTCTTACCGCATTTTTCACGTTGGCGATTATGTTGAGCTTGTTGGTGTTTGCCGGTGAAGCGTTACGAGATGCCCTCGATCCGCGTAAAACATTCAACCAGCAGTCAATCGCATAATGGCGATGGCAGAATCCACAAACAGTGTGTTGCTGCAGATTGATGATCTCAGCGTGTCTTTCGGACAAGCAGAATCAGAAGTTAAGGCGGTGAAGAATCTGTCACTGACGATTCACAAAGGAGAAACCGTTGCGCTCGTTGGTGGGAGCGGTTCGGGTAAGTCGGTATCGGCCCTGTCTGTGATTCAATTGTTACCTTACCCGTTCGCACATCATCCCGGTGGCAGCATTAAGTACAACGGCGAGCAACTCATGGGCGCAGGTCCATCGGTGCTGCGAGCGGTACGCGGCAATGAAATCAGTATGATTTTTCAGGAACCGATGACATCCCTCAACCCGTTGCATACGATCGAAAAACAGATTGCGGAATCACTGCGGCTGCATAGAGGGTTGTCCGGTACGGCAGCAAAAGATCGAATACTGGAGTTGCTCGATCTGGTCGGAATTCGTAACGCTGCACAACGCCTCACCGCGTACCCGCATGAATTATCCGGCGGGCAGCGTCAGAGAGTGATGATTGCTATGGCGCTTGCCAATGAGCCGGAGTTACTTATTGCCGATGAACCCACCACGGCCCTTGATGTGACTATTCAGGCGCAGATTCTGGAGTTGTTGAAAAGTCTGCAGGAACGCCTGGGTATGTCACTGTTGTTGATTACTCACGATCTCGGCGTGGTGCGACGCATGGCTGATCGCGTGTACGTTATGGAACTTGGTGAGGTAGTAGAAACGGCCCCAACCGAACAGATATTCAGTGCACCAAAGCATCCCTATACCCGACATCTCCTGCAAGCAGAGCCATCGCCTAAATCACAACGCACCAATGGTAGTACCGAAGAAGTCATCACGGGTAAAGATATTAAAGTCTGGTACCCGCTAAAAAAAGGATTCCTGGGTAATGTCACAAGCTACGTAAAAGCCTGTGACGGCATTGATGTCAGTGTGTGCGCGGGCCGTACGGTCGGAGTGGTTGGTGAATCCGGCTCCGGTAAAACAACCCTTGGGCTGGCACTGTTGCGTTTGATAAAAAGCGAGGGTGAGATTCGTTTTCGCGAACACCTGATCAGCAAGTACAACAGCTCGCAAATGCGAGAGTTGCGCGCGCGTATGCAGATTGTTTTTCAGGACCCGTTTGGCAGTCTGAGTCCGCGTATGTCCATTCTGCAAATTGTGGAAGAAGGATTAAAAGTGCATCAAGGTAACGTGTCTGAAAATGATCGTCTCGATGCGGTCGTCAATGCGTTACATGAAGTCGGGCTGGATGATTCTATATTGCATCGCTTTCCGCATGAGTTTTCCGGGGGGCAGCGACAACGTATCGCAATAGCCAGAGCACTGGTACTAAAACCTGAACTTATTGTGCTCGATGAGCCCACATCGGCGCTTGATATGTCGGTGCAGGCCCAAATTGTTGACCTGCTTCGAGATCTGCAGGAGCGCTACCAGTTAGCGTATTTGTTTATCAGTCACGATTTAAAAGTGGTCAGGGCGTTGAGTGATGAGATTATCGTGATGAAGGCTGGAAAAGTTGTGGAATATGGCGAGGCAGAGCAGATTGTTACCAAACCACAGCAGGAATATACCCGTAAACTGATGTCTGCTGCTTTTGATTTGCAGGTGTAGGGTTGGCTGCTAATTCCCGGTTGTTATTGCTGCATAAGCGCGATTAGTCAAAAAGAATCCAGCGATCGCGGCAATCAGGCAAATCAGGGCAGAGACCATACATAGTAGTAAGAGTGATGTACCGTTATAAAAAAGTGCATAGAACAATGTGCCTGCACTCAGGCTGAGATAAGTGACACAACTGTACAGCCCCATAATAGTACCGCGACGTTCCGGGTCTGCTGCGTTGAGTGCGGCAACCAGTATGTTTAATGCCAGGTGATTGACCAGTCCCCAGAAAAACGCGCCTGCGATCAGCAACACATAACTTGTCGATACCAGCCCGAGAACCAGATACACCACCACCAGCATTGCCAGGGCCAGCATCGGAAAGTGGCGTGTGGTAAAAAAATGTGAACCTGAATCCGGTCTCGATTCCGCCATTCTGCGTAAGCCGATTCTGTCGATATATCTGGCGAGAAAGTACGCGCTGAATGCAGTACCCAGGCCGTAGGCTGCGGCAGCTTGCAGAACCGAGTTCACAGAACGTTCAAAATCCTGGGCAATATCCGGGGCAATGGGACCAAAAGATAGTGAATTTGAACCGACCACGGCAACGGCTGCAAGCAGCAGCACAACAGACCTGCGCTGGTAGGGGGAATCAACGGGCATAGGGTTTTCGCACTGCGTTGTAAAAATTTCAGACCAATAAAACAGCACCCGTTACGCGCACTTGCTGGTATTTCGCAACTTGCTGGTGCTGGTTTCAGTTTGGCATATCGCTGCCGAAAAATCCTCCAACAAGAACAAACCGTCCCCGACGTGCGAAATAAGCGTGGTTGGAGCGGCTCAATGCGCTAATTATTGGTCTGAGAGAATAGAATGAATTACAAATTATCGATAGCGGTAGCACTGCTGCCGATGCTTGTTGCATGCGGAGGTGGTGGAGATGACTCATCAGGTACTGGTGGTGAAGACCGCGGCAACACTAACACGAATACCGGCGGTAACAGTCTGCTAACTGAAGATCGTACCCGACCGGCAGCAGGTACCTATTCTACTGCAGCTGCACCAATAAGAGACAACGGCGCAAACCCTTTTCCAAATGAAGGGCCACAGCAGATCAACGCGACTCGTGTTGCCAGCTGGCCGGGTTTACGCTACGGCGATTTTCTGCTTTCCAACAATCCATGGAACGCCAGTGCCTCAACATATGAGGATCGTTACCAGAGTATTGAGCTCAATCCTCAGGGTGACGACGTGCAGGCCATTATCGATTGGGACTGGGGTGCCTCAGCAGATACTAACGGCTCGGTTTTTAACACCAAGTCTTATCCAGAAGTGATCTACGGTACTAAGTCAGCTGCTGAACGGTCAGGCACATTTCAGGAAACAGGATTGCCTGCAGAGCACTACAACATGCCTTCATGGTCCATTGAGTACAGCTACTGGTATGAAGGACGGCGTTCGGATTCACTGAGTGGTGGTGGTACTGATTCTGAATTTAATATTGCGATTGAATCTTTTTATCATGACTCCTGCGATATCAGGCGTACAGGCGCAGACACTGATAACCAGGTCATGGAAGTGATGGTATGGCTGAAACACGATCAGCGCTTACCTTCCGGTGATAGCCCTCATCCAACACCATTTACCACGTCCGACGGTCGCGTATATGACGTTTATCCGAAGAGTTCCAACTTTGGTTACATTGCTTATGTAGCGCAGGAAGATCGTGCCAGTGGCACGGTGATGTATTCAGAAATCCTGAATGATGCCAAAGACAACGCTGCGGTTTATGGTGTTTATGAAATTAAAGACACCGATTGCCTGGCGAATATATTAATGGGTACTGAAATCTGGCACGGTGCGGGAACATTTACCTTGTCTAACTACAAGATTAATCGTACCTATTAAGCATAACGCTTAAAAGCTCAAACGAAAAAGCCCACCATTCAGGTGGGCTTTTTTCGTTGTACTGATGGAAAATCTATCGGCGCACGTTGAACTGATTCAGTGTAAATGTACCTGAACCCCAGAACGTTTCGGTACCCAGTTCAATGGCACCCATGCAAGCGTTGCTTACCATAGAAGGTACACCAACCGCTGGTCCTTCAAAGCGAGACCATTCGACAAACGCATTCCAGTCCAGTGTGCCTCTGTTAAACGGCGTAGTAGCAACAAAGGCCACGTAAGCCCAACCCAGTGCCGGGTTAACATAGACATCCCACTCATATCCACTGAGATTAACAGTCGTTAACTTGGTGCCCGGGGTTCTGATGGACGGTACACCCACCCACACCATCATTTCATACTGTTTGTTATATTCTTCTGCATCACAACTGGTATGGAAGAAAGACTCCAGTGCAACGTTTCTTTCCATGATGCCGCTTTCCGAGAAATCGAAATCAACCCAGAATTGCTGCAGATTATTGACGCTTGCCGGGAGTCCGGTTTCAGCTACAGTGCCGGACACGTTATAACGAGTCTTGCGGCCGTAATATACCTGAGGGTATGACTTAACGGCGTACTCGTTACCTTCAGTCCGATCAAGCCAGTTGTAGTCCCACTTAGCGACGTAATTGCCAGGTGATCCGGTTAACTCAATACACTGGGACCAGGTATCGTAGTAAACATCACCGTCATTCCAGGTATTGTTCTGCAATCGATAGTTACCGTAGCCGATTTCAAGCCATGGAATACATGAGCGCTGATTCAGCAGCGGGTTGCTGCGGGTAGCGGTTACGCCCTGAACAACAACGCAGGTTTGGTTGTTCTCATAGCCGAAGCCGTCATTACCGGCATCACTCGTGTCAGTCAGGCAAATTGGCTGTCCATCACTGTATCCGGCATTGGCTGCAGCCACCGGTGGTGGTGCCACCTCGGTAGATATCCCCTGAACCGATACGGTATCGCCGGTGTCCGCTGTTACGATGCAGGAACGGCCGTTCTCAAAACCCCAGCCGTCATTATTGTCGTCCGCGGCAGTAGAGGCACAAACCGGCACACCGTCCTGTTGGGTGGTGGTTGTATTGGTCTGCCCCGTCTGGCTTGTTGAGGTTTGGTTAGTGGTTTGAGAGGTAACCGTGCAGCTGCGGTTGTTTTCCCAGCCCCAGCCATCATTGTCCGGATCGGAGCTGCTGTTTTGGCAGGCTGGTACACCGGAGCCACTTGTTGTGCCGGAAACAACACAGCTTTGGTTGTTTTCCCACCCCCATCCATCACCGTCAACATCTGCACTGGCAGATGAGCAGGTTGGTGTGGAGGCATAAACAGGATTAAGAGGTATAAGCGTCAGAGGTGCAAGCACGCAAAGCGCAGGGATTAAGTAGGATATGCGGAAATTCATAAAACCTTGTCTGTTTAAAAACAGTGTTGAATGTAGACCGGTATCTGATGCTGTCATCGATCTCAAGGTTAAAAGTTGGCCATCAAGTCAGGCACGAAGTTTTTAACCGGGCGGTAGAGGTCGTGCAACGCCAGTATGTACGTGAGCCACGCATCTTGCGGCGACAGGTTTAAGACTGTACTTACCAAGTGTTAATGTCATGATGTTAAAATGACAGCGTGTATCTTAGGAAGCTCGTTAAGCTGGTACCTGCGGCCCGGGTTGATTAGAGTCGCTTACGCTTAGAATCAGAAATTTAACAACCAGTAAACTCCTGCCATGAATGAACTAACAACGGTCATTACCGATATATCCGGTGATTGCGCAACCATCACGCTAAACCGACCGGATGCAATGAATGCGTTTAATGCGCAAATGCGTCAGGAGTTACGCGAAGCGGTTGAGTCGATAAATCAACAACAGAACATACGTGTCGTCATATTGACTGGTGCCGGTCGGGGGTTTAGTGCCGGTGCAGATTTATCCGAGACAACACCTGCCGGGCAAACCGTTGAACAGAGAATCAATCTTGAATACAAACCGATTTTGCTTGGTATAGCGGAATCGCCAAAAATCTGGATCGCATCGGTTAATGGCGCGGCAGCCGGTATGGGGGCTTCAATGGCACTGGCGTGCGATATGATAGTCATGGCGCAAAGCGGTTATCTTTATCAGGCTTTTTCGGCAGTAGGCTTAATACCGGATGGTGGTTTAAGTCTGCATTTACAAAGAAGCCTAGGCCCGAAAAAAGCGTTTGAGGTGATAGCGCTTGCCAAAAAACTGGGATGTGACGAATGCCTGTCCTATGGTCTGATCAATGAAGTATGCGATAACAATAAACTCGCTTCAGTCACACAAAAACTCGCAGAAGATCTCATCAGTCGGGCACCGCTGTCTTTGCGTTATACCAAAGAGGTATTAAGAGTTACCGCACAACATACGCTGTCAGAAACGATTGCTGCCGAAGCAAGCAGACAAATGATTGTTAACCAGAGCAATGATCACAAAGAAGGCAGAAAAGCCTTTCTGGAAAAACGCAAACCGGTATGGACCGGAAGCTAATATAGAGTAACGCCAAAACTCACGTCGGGGTTTCAATGAAGCAGACAATAGTAATCACTGGTGCCGCAGGTTCTGTGGGCGGTTATCTCAGGCAAACCATGCCTGGTCACTATCATCTACGACTATCAGACATACACGAAATATCTGACCTCAAAGATAACGAATCCTTTGTACGCGCTGATGTCGCTAACGCCGATGAAATGCAACAGTTGCTGCAAGGCGCCTACGGTGTCATTCATATGGGAGGGATTGCCAAAGAACATGACTGGCCGTCGATCCAGCGGGTTAACATTGGTGGCACCGTTAACCTGTATGAGGCAGCACGGATTAACCATGTGCAGCGGGTTATTGTGCCAAGCAGTAACCATGCAGTTGGGTTTTATCCGCGATCACAAACCATCACCAACGACGTACCTTTTCGCCCTGACTCCCGCTATGGAATCAGTAAAGCGTTTGCCGAGTTAACCGGCAGTTTATATGCAGATAAATATGGCATTAAAACACTGGCCATCCGCCTGGGTAATGTTGCAGACAAACCGGTAGATCGCAGGCGTTTGTCTATCTGGATGAGCCCGCGGGATTTACAACAACAGGTAGATATCGGTTTACAACATCCTGATCTTCATTTTGCTGTGGTGTATGGAGTCTCTGGCAATACACGAAGCTGGTATGACGATAAAACTGCCGCAGCGCTTGGCTATAAACCACAGGACAACGCTGAAGATTACGCTGGTGAAGTACTCGCAAACTCTCCGCCGCTCGACGAGCATTCACTGTCTGATCAAATGCAGGGCGGAGACTTTTGTTCGGTGGAGTCCGGTGGTGGAGCCGCGTTAACAAACAAGCAGTAACAGTTTCAGCACTGCGAACATTAGTGTGAGTGTTGAAAACCCACCTTATGCAGCGCTTCTACAAATCGTGGTACCTGAGCCAGTTGGCAGCCGGCAATATTGATGCGCCCATCTCCGGCCAGATAAACCGCATGATCGTTTATCATCGCGTTAACCTGCACAGGTGCAAGTGGTAAGAGTGAAAACATGCCCCGTTGACTGGCGACAAATTGCAGGTTCAGTGAAGCACCGACATCAGCAATTTCATTGCGAAGTGAAACAACACGGGCAACCATGCTGTCCAGTTCCTGTTTCCATTGGCTGCGAAGTGATTCATCGGTCAGAATGATTTTTACAGCCGCCGCGCCGTGATCCGGTGGCATGGAATACATGCGTCGCGCTATGTGTCCGAATAACGCCTGACAGCGCGTTGCCAGTTGCTGGTCGTCAGCAGCAATGTACACCGCACCCACGCGGTCTCTGTAAAGTCCAAAGTTCTTCGAACAGCTCGCTGCAATCAGGGTTTGAGGGTTTTCATTAACAATCAGTCTGGTGGCCGC
>CALLLY010000364.1 GCA_938008205.1 uncultured Granulosicoccaceae bacterium | reverse complement strand
GGGTTTGAACGCTATATGCATCTCGATAAACCTGCCCCCTACATGGCGCGTGAGTCGGTACAGGCACTGCAACAACAAGGAGTTAAAAAGCGCTTGTGTCACCTGATGGTACCGGGCAACCCGCTGCCGGGTCTGCGCGAGCGTTGGCCGGTGCTGGAAAACGGTTCGGTAGTCGGGCTGGCGAGCAGCTGTGCGTACTCACCCAAACACGAGGCTAACCTGTTGTTCGCCATGCTCTCTGTTAATGTGGCAAAGCCCGGTACATCGCTCGAACTTGAAGTGCCGGGTAACCGCTGTGACGCCATCGTGAAGGATGATCGCTGGAAGTCCTAACCCGCTGACGATACCATTGTGCGGATTTCACTCCAGTACCGCACAGGTAACGTCGAAAGATGTCTGAAACCCTCACCATTAAACAGCCCGACGACTGGCATTTGCATCTGCGCGATGGCGGCATGCTCAAAGCGGTGCTGCCGGATACCGCCCGCCACTTTGCGCGCGCCATCATCATGCCTAATCTGGTGCCACCAGTGGTCAGGTCGGCAGATGCGGTAGCCTACCGCGAGCGTATTCTGGCAGCGTTGCCGGCAGGGTCAGCGTTTGAACCGCTAATGACGCTGTATCTCACAGAGTCGTCCAGTGCCGACGATATCGCCGCCGCCGCTGATTCAGGGTTAATACGCGCTGTAAAGCTGTATCCGGCAGGGGCTACC
Organism: uncultured Granulosicoccaceae bacterium; assembly: GCA_938008205.1. Classification (GTDB taxonomy): domain Bacteria; phylum Pseudomonadota; class Gammaproteobacteria; order Granulosicoccales; family Granulosicoccaceae. The sequence goes on along the minus strand of CALLLY010000364.1, from coordinate 1,985 downwards.
ACCAACTCTGACTCTGGCGTTAAAGACATTACCAAGGTCGCTGGCGTGCTGGAGCGCATGGCGGAAATCGGGTTGCCGCTTTGCATGCACGGCGAAGTCACTAACCCTGATGTTGATATTTTTGATCGTGAAGCGGTATTTATTGAAACGGTGCTCGATCCGTTGCGCAGGCGCCTGCCGCAGTTGCGGGTCATCATGGAGCACGTCACCACCAGTCACGGTATCGACTACGTAAAAAGTGAAAGCAGCAATCTGGCCGCCACGTTAACCACACATCACCTGATGATTAATCGCAATCATTTGTTTAAAGGTGGAATCAGGCCGCATTACTTTTGCCTGCCAATCGCCAAGCGTCGATCACATCAGCTGGCGTTGCGTGAAGCGGCTACCTCGGGCGATGCACGGTTTTTTCTTGGCACCGATAGCGCGCCACACCTGGACGGCGCTAAAGAATCGGCCTGTGGTTGCGCCGGAGTTTATAATGCACCCAATACATTGTCTTGTCTTGCGCATGTATTTGAAGAAGAAGGCAAGCTCGAAAATCTTGAGGCGTTTGTATCGCTTAACGGCCCTGCCTTTTACGGGCTGCCCGTGAACACTGGTACGGTCACCCTGCAAAAAAGCGCTCAGCCAGTAGAATATGCTGCCAGTGTTCAAACCCCCGAAGGGCCTGTCACGGTATTCGATCCCGAGTGCGATCTGCACTGGCATGTAAGCTAAACGTTGATTATTCACAGATAACACTGGTTAAACATAATGTTTCAAAACACCTTCCCCGATGAAGAGACCATGGCAGAACTTGCCGCGGGCATGTTGCTTGAAATCGATGCCGTTCATTTTCGCGCAGACCAGCCGTATAAGCTGACTTCCGGGCTGGCCAGCCCCGTTTATATAGATTGTCGTAAACTAATCTCTTACCCGCGCATTCGTTCAGCACTGATGGACTTCGCCGTTGCCAAACTCATGCGCGACGCCGGGTTTGAAGCCTTTGATGCAATAGCCGGAGGTGAAACAGCAGGTATACCGTTCGCTGCATGGATAGCGGAGCGCATGGGCTTACCCATGCTCTATGTGCGAAAAAAACCGAAAGGCTTTGGCAGAGATGCACAAATAGAAGGTGACTTAACCGACGGTCAGCGTGTATTGCTGGTAGAAGATCTGACCACCGACGGTGGTTCCAAGCTTGTGTTTGCCGATGCACTGCGCACCGCAGGTGCTGTTACAGAACATACCCTGGTGATTTTCTACTACGACGTATTTCCCGATACCAGCTCCAAGCTTGCGGCGCGCGGGCTCAACCTGCATCACCTGGTGACCTGGTGGGATGTGTTAAAGCTGTGCCGCAACAAAGGGTATTTCGATACCAATACCTTAGACGAAGTAGAAAAGTTTCTTAATCAACCGTTGCAGTGGTCCGCTGATCACGGTGGCGTATATCAGCCGGCCAGCTAACCCAAATTATGCAGCACGATAACTACGTTGTAGACGACATGATCTCTGCCAAAGCCATAGCGGCTCGGGTAGAAAGCATGGCTCTCGAGATTCGTGAGCAATTCAGTGATACTGAAAAACTGATTGTTATAGGACTGCTACGCGGTTCGTTTATGTTTATAGCTGATCTGGTGCGAGAGCTCGACCTGCCGGTAGAGGTGGATTTTCTTGAAACCTCATCTTACGGTGACTCTACCGAATCATCCCGCGAGGTGCGCATACTAAAAGACTTACGTGGTGAAATAGAAGGGCGCGACATACTGGTTGTCGAAGACATAGTCGACACCGGCCATACACTGCATCACGTGTTGCACTTGCTGGAGTCGCGAAAACCTGCCCGTATGTTGGTTTGTGCACTGCTTGATAAACCAAGCCGCCGTGAAGTAAACGTAAAAGCGGACCTGGTCGGATTTGAAATTGAAGACAAATTTGTAGTCGGATACGGCATTGACTACGCGCAGCGTAATCGTAATTTGCCCTATATTGGTGCTGTT
>CALLLY010000363.1 GCA_938008205.1 uncultured Granulosicoccaceae bacterium | reverse complement strand
TCTCGGCAAATCGGGCTCGGCACGTGGCGGGCCACGTTTCTCACCCGATTTTCCGACCTGTTTAGCACTATTGCCCCTGACTGGCGAATCCTCATGAATGATCCAGGTTAAATGATCGTAAAAACGCCCTCGCCAAAGCACAGTCTCGCAACGCAGACTTCTACCACGCAGACCCTGGTCAATGAGGATTATGGATTCATCGCTACTACCGGATGCTTATCTGCTATCCATTTAACAATACCCGCTTCAACGTTGTACACAGCATCCAGTTGTTTACCAAGCCACTTACCAATAATTGATGATCTAACACCACTTTGACAAATCAGAATTAGCGGTTCTGAGGTATCAATCGCTGCGTCTAGCTCATCCAGCCACTGCTTTGCATCATAACGACCGGACTTATCAAAAAACGTTTGCAGTCTGCTGCCTTCAATCACCCCGGTTTCCTGCCACTCTTCTGCACGCCGCACATCGATGACTGTGACCCCTTCCGAGATAAGTTCCTGAAGCTTCGTATTATCTATATCGATAAGTTCGGCACGCAAAGGCGATGTCAGTAAAAACGCAGTCATGGCAACCGCAAGTAGTAAAATTCTGTGCATAAGGATTGACTGTGAAATGAATTGAAGGCTGATCTAACTGTTGGCTTGGGCCTGATGCACACATTTTAGTTCAGAAAAACCGTATAAAAATGTTGGTTTGCCCTCAAGCCATGCTTATAATACATTCAATTACACGAATATATAACCGGACCAAACCAATGCAGACAGAATTCACACCTCTACTCTCCTTTTTCGGAGGGGCTGTTATTGGCCTGGCAGCGGTACTACTCATGGCAACCAATGGCAAAATTGCCGGTGTCAGCGGCATTATCGCGCAGTTGTTACCTCCCGGCTGGAACAAAATCGACTTCCCGCCAGCGCTGGCATTTGTCATTGGTTTAATACTCGCGATTCCGTTGTACCAATGGTTCACAGGCAACCTACCCGAAACGACCATGGTTGCAGAACACTGGCTGCTACCGGTTGCCGGACTCATTACCGGTTTCGGGGCAGCGCTTGGCAACGGCTGTACCAGCGGTCACGGTGTCTGCGGTATATCCAGACTGTCTGCCAGATCACTGGTCGCAACTGGAACGTTTATGGTCACCGCATTTATTACCGTGTATCTGCTTCGCCATGTTATTGGAGGCACAGCATGAACTCACTTGCTGCCTTACTTGTCGGCCTGATCTTCGGCACCGGCCTGATAATCTCAGGAATGGTCAACCCCGCGAAAGTACAAAATTTTCTGGATGTATTCGGACACTGGGATCCAAGCCTTGCCTTCGTAATGATTGGCGCAATAGCCGTCACACTTCCCGGCTATAAAGTATTAAAGAATCGCCAAAAACCTCTATTCGATGTGTCGTTCAGCTGGCCAACACGTACAGATCTGGATGGCAGGCTCATTGGAGGGGCTGCGATTTTCGGCATTGGCTGGGGTTTGGGCGGGCTTTGCCCGGGGCCGGCGCTTACGGTTTTGTCTGCTGGCGGGTTAGGGATAATTTTGTTTGTTGCAGCTATGTTGGTTGGGGTAATTGTGGCCCGGAATCTTTGAGAATCCACCCGTTCTGTTCACTGCGCTGAAAGATCCATTCCGTGACACTACGGCCCACTAGTTGCAGCCTGCCTCATTGCAGTCGTTAACTGTATAGTATTGCACTCTTTTTGTGCTAAGTTCCGCACAGCGCATTAAGGAACCAAGATGCTCAAGAAAATTAGCAACCCAGGCTCGTTTGTAAGCCCCGTCTGCTTAACAATGTTGTTTGCGGGGACATTTACTTTATATTCAGTTCACTTCACGTCTGATCCGGTATTTAACATTCCCTGGATCCACCTGCCGCTGGATGCGATCGCAATCACCCTGATCGCGTGCCCCATTGTGTGCTGGATCAAAAAATAGCCCGTCCGGAATCGACGGCAGCAAACCGATTAAGCAGCTCTAAGAAACTTCGGGAGAATTAGCAACAAACCGCCGCCATTGTTAAGCACTCAAAAAACGCGAAAGCGTTTTCCCAGCGTGTTGATCAGTTTTGAATATTGTCGATCCACTGGGCAAAAGCGGCATGAATGCCAGCGTTAGCGCTGTTGCGCATGGACGCGCATTAGCGCGGCCCGGTGGAGCGGCAATACTCAAAATGGCGCACTACCTTCGAAGAACTTAAATAGCCTTAATGCAACACCAAAGAAGTACTACCAGCCATCATCCAGCAGCGCCACCCGCGGGGCCAATCATTCGCGAAAAGCCTTTGGTAACGACGGGCTTTTCAAAGTAGCGCCCGCTGCAAGCGACATCTATTCAGCCCGCTGCAAGCAATACCAGCTCAGCCCGCTGCAAGCGACATCTAATCAGCCCGCCGCAGGCGAAACCAACCCCTGCCCCAATACCCGCTCGTAATCCGAAACCAACAAATGATCCGCCTCTACATCCTCATCAATCTCCGAAAACCTCCCTATAGGCTCTCGAAAAACATTATCAGTCAGATCATCGTTAACCGTAGAAACTTCACCAATTAAAACATCCTGCCCCTCACCCCAGAACGCATGCCAGTTGCCGGGCATTAGCGTCACACTTTCACCCGGGTTTAACTTCAGGTGTGCTCCTGCAGGTTGTGTTCGGGCCACGCCGTCGGTCATGACCGTCACATCGGTCTTTTCATCAACATCACCATTGCCATCCGAGTTGAACAACTCCAACACCAAGGTACCACCGCCACGGTTAATAATATCTTCGGCTTTAACAATATGGCGATGCATCGGGGAAATTTGATTGGCTTTGGAGATCATTATTTTTTCTGCGTAGCACATACCACCACCACGCTTGAGATCGTCCTGGGAGCCGTTTCTGACAGTAAACAGAAACAAGCCGTACTCATGGAATTTGCCTTGACCGTAGTCAGTAATATCCCAGCCCAGTCTGGCGTTCACTATGCCATCAATATCAGCACGTCTGCGCTTCATTTCGTCTGGAGACCAGTACGCGAAGGGAGGTAGTACAAAACCGAATGAACGAATGAAGCTATCGGCTTCCTGCATGATGGCGTTTATCTCGGAGCGCTTCATATGTCAGTTCCTCTGGTTTATTTTGTAATGGCCAGGAGTCTTGGATCAATAGGTAATAGCATAATCTTCTGAGTCAAACAGATGAATATGGTTTTCCTGAAAGCGCAGACCGATCATCTGCCCTTTAAGACCGGCCACCGCACCCTGACTTCTCACTGTGAGGGTACCGAGATTATCGCACTTTACGTACAAAAAGGTATCAGACCCCAGGTACTCAGCGAATTCTACTGTTCCCTGGCAATGGCTGTCGTTGAGATCGCAGGGAGTTATATGCTCAGGCCTGATGCCCAGCCGAGTCACCTGAGCGGCGAAGTCGGCGGGTAATGCACTGGCAATACCAGAGTGACCATTCAGCCGGACACCTTGCTGATCACAACGACACTCCATAACATTCATTTTCGGGCTGCCTATAAAACCTGCCACAAACAGATTGGCAGGGCGCTCATAGAGTTCGACAGGGGTGCCAACCTGCATTACCAGCCCGTCTTTAAGTACCACAATACGATCAGCCAGTGTCATGGCTTCAACCTGATCATGGGTAACATAGATCATGGTGGTATTGAGCGTGCTGTGCAGCTTGGCAATTTCGAAACGCATCTGCACGCGCAGAGCGGCATCAAGGTTTGACAGCGGTTCGTCGAACAGAAAACCCTCCGGCTCTCTGACAATGGCTCTGCCGATAGCAACGCGTTGTCGCTGCCCGCCAGACAGTTCTTTCGGACGACGATCGAGATACGGCTGCAGCTCCAGCACTTGTGCGGCTTGCCTGACCTTTTCTTCGATTTCGTTTTTAGGTGTGCCGGCAGTTTTTAAACCAAAGCCCATATTCTCACCTACCGACATATGCGGATACAAAGCATATGACTGAAACACCATGGACAGCTTTCGCCCGGAAGGTGGTAGTGCAGTAACATCTCTGTCATCAAGCCAGATGGTGCCTCGACTGGTGTCTTCCAGACCCGCAATCATGCGTAACAGGGTTGACTTACCACAACCGGACGGGCCGACGAAAACAACAAATTCGCCGTCCTTAATATCTATATTGACGCCCTTGATGACCTGCAAATCACCAAACCATTTCTCAACGTCTGTAAGCCTAATTGCACCCATGAGTTCTATGTTCCCTATGCTGCAAGCCGTTGTCGATTCGGGGATGCCCATGCAAGCCAGATAGCCGCAGTCCAGGAAAAATCGGTACCCAGACAACCATCACCAGTGACAGGATTAAAGCACTCATAAAAACCTGACTGACGAATTAGCGCCGTCATATCTCCACGAATTGCTTTGGCCAGTACATCGTACCCCTGCTCTTCCAGCCCCATAGACACAAGATAGTTCATCTGCGGCCACACCGGTCCACACCAGTAACGCTGAGCATCAAACATATCTGCTGCCGGATCCCAGCTGGGCATCAAAAACCTGACCTGACGTTGTATCCGCTGCAGGTGCTCTATGGTCAATTGCTGTTGCTGCTTCGATCCGCTGCCTGCAAAAAAACAAAGCACACTGGCATTGCTGAGTCCATTTGAAAACTCGCCGGTTTTGATGTTTCTGGCGGTAAACGCCCCCAGCGATTCGTTCCAGAAATAATCTGTTGCACGCTCTCCTGCGTCGATCATGGTTTCCAGTTCTGCAATAGCATCAGTCAGTTTTAATCTTCGAGCAATCGCCAGAAGATCTTTATTCGCTCGCAACAATATAAAGTGAATACCCGGGTCAGCCATGAGAAACGGACCATCATCAGTCAGTACTCTTTGATTCCATTGCTGCTCGCGTCCGAACTTTACAATCGAAATAAATTTGTCATATTGCTCTTTACTCGGTCGCTGCTCCGGGTTGGCATGCTTGATATCCATGCGTTGATAGGGCTCAAGTTCACTATCTACCGCCATAGAATCCAGACCGAGCTCCCAGTCAGGGCAATTATCTCTGCCGGTTTCCCACGGATGCACCGTGCAAACCACACCATTAACACTTCGTTGTGTCTGATACCACTTATGCCAGTTAAAAGTCTGTTCAAACAGCTGAGATGCATGCTGTAGGTCAGTGTTGTCGCCGGAGTCGACCAGTTGTCGCATCACACAGGCTAATATAGGCGGCTGTGATACTCCGGTCGATGGCATTGGCGGCTGCGGCGTATGCATCGATTGTGTCTGCCACACAGAAGGCCCGGGAAAGTAGTCCGGATCATCATGGCGAAACAGAATACTCGGCACCATTCCGTTTTGCCACTGACCTTCAAGCAGTAACTCAAGTTCTGTCCAGGCACGCTCACGATCAAAAGTACCAAACCCCAATGCAACAAATGCGGAGTCCCAGTTCCATTGGTACGGGTACAACCGCGCGGTCGGAACTGTATACCCTCCGCGATCATTTTTTTGCAGAATCTCCATTGCTTGCGTGTCGAGAAGTTCGGACATCTGTATTAACCCTTGACGCTGCCGGCAGTCAGCCCGGCAACTAAAAATCGTTCAAACCACAGAAACAAAACCAGCACAGGTAACGTAGCAATGACAGCACCAGCCATCAGATGTTGACGCGGAATCTCGGAAGAATTCAACGACTGCACCCCTCTGGAGAGCGTAAAAATATCCGGATCGTCAAGAAACATGAAGGCAAAAAGAAATTCATTCCAGGCGATCATAAAGATATATAAAGACACAGAAGCGATAGCCGGCAGCGACAGTGGCAAGGTAATTTTGAGTATGACCCCCAGTCTGCTCAGACCGTCCATCAACCCGGCTTCCTCCAGTTCGTACGGCAAGCCACGGAAGTATCCCTGCAACATATACACAGCAACCGGTATGGTGGTAGCGGGATACACAACAATAAGGCCTATCAGCGTATTGCGCAGACCTAACTGAGAGAAAACCGCGTACAACGGAATTACCAGAACAATGGCTGGCACCATATAGATCAACAGAATAGATCTGGACAGAACAGCTTGCCCGGGAAATTTTAATCGCGAAACCGCATAGGCCCCGGGTATTGAAAACAGCAGTGTAATAATGACGGTAGCGACCGATACCATAGCCGAATTTAACAAGAACAGCCCGAATCGATAATCTGTAAAAAGTTCGATATAACTTCGAAACAATGTTTTCGGGTCTTGCCAGACATTAATTGAAAGATCCAGCGGATTGGCTAATAGCGATTGCTGGCTCTTTAGGCTGGTCATTAACATCACATAAAAAGGCAAAGCGACAATAATGGTAAAAAATACAAAGCCAATGCCTTTAAACACCCGAATTAGAATCACTTCAAGCTGATAGCGGCCCTGCCCGCCTGCTGGCATATCGCGAAAACACAAGTGCCAGCTGATAGCACTCATCAAAAATATGCCAACCCAGGTGAAGACCTGAACGGTCGTGGCAACGACATTCACACCGGTAATTTTCTGCATACCCCAAAATGCAGCAAAGGCAATTACCGCACTCACCGGCAACCACAATTCCTCTCTTTTTGCGAGTGGCGTTAACAGATAAAACCCGGCACCTGCCGCACCACCGACCAGGGCATTACCAACGTCCGGCACAATGGCCTCACCGGTGACCAGCATGGACAATACACTGATCACGATACTGTAGATCATTGCCCACAGTGCGCCGACGACCAGCCCGATGAAAAACGTGTTACCGATTTTCATCTATCCATCATCCTGTGGTGAAAACTTAAAGAACAACAGCGCCGACAATAGCAACACAACAAATACGACTACTGCAACCGCAGCGCCTGCGCCAAGGTTAGAAACGGCAAATGCCTGCTCATAGACATCTACCGTCAGCGTACGTGTGCCAGCAGCCCCGCCTGTTAGCAGGAAGATGTCGTCAAACTTGTTAAACGTCCAGATAAAGCGCAACAGAAACAGCACCGCCAGAATACCGGCCAATTGCGGCAGTGAGATGTACCAGAACTGCTGTAGTGGTGTTGCGCCATCAATTTCAGCAGCTTCGTATGTTTCACTGGACATTGATTGCATGCGCGCCAGAATAAACAAAAACGACAATGGAAAGTAACGCCATACTTCAAACGAAATAACGGTCGTCAGCGCTACAGGAAACTTGAAAGTAAAACCAAACACGGTAAATGGTACCGCGCGCTGCCCAAGGAAGTTTACCGGTCCATCTACCGCACCGATTTTCAGTAATATAGCGTTTAAGGTCCCGCCTGGTCCGGCGTCCAACAGCAGTACCCAGGCAAACGCAACCGCAATAACCGGAGCCACGTAAGGAAACAGAAAAAAACCACGGAGAACACCACGGCCTGGAAATGTAGTCGACAAAAGTTGCGCTGCAAACAACCCGAATACCAGCGCACCGATGGTTCCAAAAACGGTGTAATACAAAGAGACCCTCAGCACCAGCCAGAATTCATCAGCAGAGAAAACTTTTTTGAAGTTCTCTAAGGTGAATTGATTATTGGTAAGGATGTTATCTGCGGTACCTTCGATTTGCGGTTTGCTTGCTCTGGGGTTGTCGGGGTTATCGATATAGATCTGTGTGGCGGTTACCGGTACCTTAAGTGTTTCACGAAAGCCCGGTTCGTAGTCCCCAAGATCACAACTCAGGCTGGCTCCCTGCAACTGACAACGGCTGTCCAGTTCTCCGGCCAGTGTCAAACCAGCGGGCAGCTCGTCTTTGAATTGAATATCAGTGATCGCTCCTTTCTGCGACGAATTCCGCAACCGGTAACTGACGTCGGCGGTGTCACCAACCGCTGTGGGCGCCGGTCGAATCCTTTCGTTTGCAATGACAGAAGGCGCTCTTAAATCGCCCAGCTGAACCGGTTTGAAGCTGATCCAGAAATTGGCCAGTAGTGGCAGTAATACAATCGACAACACAATGAGCAACGTCGGTAAAATCATCGAATATGCCAATCGCATTTCCGATTTACCGAGTGGGCCACGCCCCTTTGGTGCTGTGCTTGTATTCATGTTATTGTCAGTCAGGAAATGCAGGGCGGCCAGGAGCGCCACCCTGCAACGCTGGACTTATAGTGCCTTGTGCTTCTCTACAATTGCTGCAGCTGCGTCGTCGAGAGACAGATCACCATCGATATACTGACGAATAACCTGCGACATGACGCGAGCGTTTACGATTTTAGAGGCTGTGGCCAGATTACCTGAATCAACACCCCATCGATCGCCAACTGACAAACCGGCAACAATGTCATTGATAACAGACTCGGGATAGATATCACCCAGCGGTGCTTTACGATCCACACCAACAGGCAGTGATGACCACAAGGCTTCATAGTCTGTGCTACCGGCAGCAGGACCTTTACGAACCGGGAATTTACCTTCAGGCGCCTGGCTCAACCAATCGCCATAACCTTCCGACACCACAAACTGGACAAACTCAGAGGCAACGTCGGTGTTGGCATCGGCAGTAATACCCAGATATCGAACATCTGCGTAAGCCGCACCAGAGTCATTGCCCGGACCTGCGAAAACAGTTACAAAGCCTGTCTTTTCCGCCAGTTCTTTAGAGGTGGTGTCACTGGCAAAGGTGACTGGCGCGCTGTCACGAAGACCACCGAGTTCATCAAGCAATGACGGCGACCAGATGATCATCGCAGCTTTACCGTCGAGGTATTGCTCACGAGATTGCTTCCAGAACAATTCTCCCTCGGGTGAAGCATCTGCAATCACTTTGTAGAACTTTAATACTTCTTTCAGTGCATCAGTATCTTCATTGATAGAACCGTCGTCGTTCACTGGCGAATAACCTGCTGCCAGTGAAATATGCTCGATCAGCTGCATCATGTAGGTTTCATCAATTTTTGTAGCTGCAACAAAACCATACATCTCAGGTGGGTTATGAAGCTTTTCAATGGCAGCCTCAATGTCTGCAAATGATTTTGGCGGGTTAAGACCGGCTTCAGAGAACAGGTCGGAACGGTAAACCACCAACTGTGTCCAGCCATCGGTAGGCACAGAGACGATCTCACCTTTTGACTTGGCCATGTTCAACGGACCGGCAGCATAGGTATCAGCGCCAAGGTTTTCAATAACGTCAGTTGCGGCAGCAGTGTCGAGTATGCCAGCGTCTGCAAAAGGAAGCAGGTGCTGCACAGTGTGGTTTAACACGTCGGGCAGATCGCCAGCGGCAAATGCCGCGGTAGTACGAGTAGCAATCTCGGCTTCTTCAACCGGGATCACTTCAACCGTGTGGCCGGTAGCCGCTTTGAAATCAGCAGCCATTTTTTCCTGCCGTTCCATACGATCAGGCTGAATTTCCATCGTCCAGAACTTAATGGTGTCGGCATTGGCTAGTGGTGCAGCCAATACAGACGCTAATACAGCGACAGATAAAGCAGTTTTTCTAATCATGAATATCCTCTCCAGGAGTTTATTGTCATTGCGTCCACAGCGGACCGTCTGAATTGCGGACGAGTAATTTCGCACGCTTTAAAACTTGGTGATTGGTGGGATTGTCGCCATCGATGATCGCGAGCAACATATCACCCAGCTCGCGGCCTGATTGCGCCAATGGTTGCGACATCGTAGTCAATGGCGGGTTGGTGTGACGACCGATTTTCAAACCGTCATAACCGATTACCGAGACATCGCTTCCGGCTACCAGCCCCTGCCCTCTGATTGCTGCCAACACGCCAAACGCCTGAGTGTCCGAGACACACAGAAAGGCGGTAGGTGCGTTGTTGCTGTTCAGTAAATCGGTGGCGGCACGCTCACCGGCATCGTCACTGAGCTCTGTTATTTGCACCAGCGATTCGTCGTACTGAATCCCTAGACTCTTTAACCCGGCCCGGTAACCTTGCAGACGCTGGTAGGCAAAATTGAAGTACAACGGAGCACCGATAAAACCAATGCGTTGGTGACCAATATCTGCAAGGTGCTTTACAGCGGTTTCGAAAGCCAGTTCGTTGTCGATGTCATACCACGCATAGCTGTCACAGGAGGCCGAACGCCCGTGCACGACAAAGGGAAATTTGGCCGCCTGTAACAGATCGATCCGTTCGTCGTGGCGAAACGGTCTCGACAACACCACACCGCTGACGCGACCGGATGTAATCAGGCGCTGAATGGTGTTGGACTCGTCCTCTGCAGTTAACGCGTGCGAAACCAGTAAGTCCCAGCCGCGTCTTGACAATGACTCGTCCAGCCCTTGTAGCAACTGTGCCACGAACGGCTCTGCCAGTGAACTGTGGTTTTGTGGAATAACAAACGCTACCGCTTCGGCAACCCCGGTGGCCAGACGCCGGGCATTCTGATTAGGCTTGTAGCCTAATTCCTGAGCCGCCTTGTTCACCCGCTTTACGGTGCTTTCGCTAATGTCCGAATAACCATTGAGCGCTCTCGACACCGTGCTCTCGGTTAACCCGAGGCTTATGGCGAGACTTTTCAAAGTGACTTTTTTCATAGGAAGCTGTTGGGAAATCAACATGCCGAAAGCGCTTTCGATACAGAGAATCCTATACCGAAAACGCTTTCGGAAGCAACAGCAACCTGATTTTTAATTCAGCAAGGCAGCTTAAGCAGCCTTGCCCATGCTCGAAAGCTCCCACAGAATCTTTGGTACCTGGTCGGTAGATACCGGCTTGCTCAGATAGTAACCCTGCGCCGAGTGGCAACCGTGGGCAACCAGCCAGTTAATTTCTTCACGAGTTTCGGTGCCCTCTCCCACACTGTACAGCCCCATGCCACCTGCAATCGCCACAATGCCGGCCACAACCGATTGTTTGCGTGGATCGCTATCAACTCCATCGACAAAACAGCGATCTATTTTTATGGTGTTTATAGGCAGCTGGATAAGATAGCTCAGCGAAGCATATCCGGTTCCGAAGTCGTCGATTGCCAGCTTTATTCCTTCGACGCTGAGCTTTGTTATCAGCTCACTGGCGTGTTCCGGGTGTGACAGTAACGCCGTTTCGGTCAGCTCAAGTTCAAGTGCATCAGAAGGCAACCCTGCTTCCAGCAAAGCCGCCGTCACACGTTCAAACAAATCACTATGACTGGAAAACTCACTGGCACTGACATTCACTGCCACACGAAGAAGTGGTTCGGTGCGCCGGAATTTTTTCAAGGCCGTAAGGCTTTGCGAAACCACCCAGTCTGTCAGCTGCGATACGATCCCGCATTGCTCAGCGATACCAATAAACTCATCTGGCGGAATAAAGCCCTCCACCGGATGATTCCAGCGCAACAGCGCCTCAACAGCGATTACCTGCTCGGTAGCAAAATCAAACTGCGGTTGAAATACTAATGAGAATTCCTCATTGGCAATGGCATTTCGCAGCAATGATTCAAGCTTCACCCGCCTGCTAACCGACGACGCGAGCGCATCGTTAAACACCTGATATTGATTTCGCCCAAGAGCTTTGGCGTGATACATAGCGATATCAGCGTTTTTAATCAGTTCTTCATCATTAGCACCATCGTGCGGATAACTGACCGCCCCAATACTCACACCAACTGCTAAAGTACGACCAGCGATGATCAACGGCTCGCGAATCGTGTCGATCAGATCCGTACTCATTTTTTTCAATTGCGCACGTGACGTAATATCAGGCAGTAGAATCAAAAATTCATCACCACCAATTCTTGCCACGGTGTCGCGTTCACTTACCACCCGTTCAAGCCTTCTTGATATATTGCACAGTAACTGATCTCCCACCGCGTGACCCAGCGTATCGTTAATGTTTTTAAATAGATCCAGATCTAAAAACAATACGCCCACACCGTTGCCACGCTTATCTGCCCATGTCAGCTGCTCCTGCAAACGACGATTAAACTCCGCTCTGTTCGGCAAGCCAGTGAGCATATCGGTACGGGCTCTGTGATCAATCTCCTCCATGATCTGTAGTGTTTGTTGCTGTGCTTCCAGGCGTTGCAGCGTCGAGCCCAGAAAACGCGATAGCGTTGCGATTACCGAAGTCGCATCACCCGGGTCAAGGCTGATAACCCTGGAGCTGATATTGAGCGCGCCGATAATAGATCCTGCGCTCACAATAGGCATAGACCAAAGATGATTTAACCCACTGCGCCCAAGTGACCTTTGTGATTCACTTTTCGAATTCAGCAAGTCAGTGACATACCGTTGCTTACCACCGATAAGGACCTCTTCAAGCCCGGATCTTTCCAGAGACAGCACCTGCCCGCGCTTATCGGAGGTAGCACCGACCAAACCCATGATTCTAATATTTTCCCGGTCTGGCTCCAGCACGCAGTAACTGACTCTGACCCCATCAACCAGTTCTTTGGCAAATACCGAGATTAGATCAAAGGCTTCATGAGTATCGTTAACCAACGAGAGTTTTTCACCAAGATCATTGAGCAGTTCCAGGTGTTCTGCATATAGTCGATGACGACTCGCTGCAGCAGACTGCAGATCGGTATTGCGAATACGCTCAGCGGCGATTCCAATCAGTGAAGCTATTTGGACCAGCAGAGCGAGGTTAGCTTCGGTAAAACAAACCGACTTCGATCCGATATTAAGCGTACCGACAATTCGATCGCGATCATATACCGGCACATTCATGATCGACACCAGTCCTAAATCACGCAGCGATTGCATGGTGGCTCGGCCGTTGTCGCTGCTAACGGAATTGTCGGGCCTCCAGATTCCGGGGGTACTTACACTGGCGTGATACTGCTCATAGGTTTTGTTAATTGGCATTCGCTTACCAAGTTGCATACGCTCATCGGAATCTACGATGCCATGCAGTGCAACGAATTCTATTTCCTGCTTTTCACTATGGTAGATCGATATACTGACTCGATCCGCCTGGAAGAACCTGGGCAGAATTTTAACAATACTTTGATAGAGCTCCTCACTCGACGCCGCATGGTAAACAGCTTCGATAACTGCACCAACTTGCGTGAATTCGGTTTCGGATTGGCGATCCGTTGGTGTCAATTTGTGGTCCTTTAGCTCTACCCTTTTGCGGGGACTAGTACACTGCCAATCACAAAATTTATACCAGCGCGCAGCACTGTATAGCGCACAAAATGGTGGATTCTGTAGGTTTCACGCCTGTTTTCGGTGCAAACCGCCGTATTATTGACTTTGTTAATCCAATGCCAGCAAAAAACTCGTGAAACTGGCCAATATTCAGGACAATCCTTTCATCACCAGCCGGATCGAAATCGCAAAGAGCACACATTGAACTGCCAGAAAAAACCATTTCTCCGGCATACGCTGAGTCAGTATTTTTCCAGTGAACGTACCAATGAGTGCCACCGGTAACAAGAGTGCACAAAGTACAAAAACAGAAACGGTATAGGTTTGTAACGCGGCATAGGGCACCACTTTCGCCAGATTAATCACTGCAAAACAAATCGTGGTAGTTCCGGCAAATACGTTTTTAGGTAGTTGCTGCGGCAGCACATAAACCTGATACGGCGGAGCACCGGCATGCGATACAAAACTGGTAAAGCCTGACAGCGTTCCCCAGAACAATCCTGCAGGAACTGAGGCAGATTTTTGTCGACGATTACCGGGCGACTTAAGCCACGTATTCAAACAGAAACCAATACCGGTTAATCCCACCAATACCGAGACCATCTGGTCAGAAACAACAGCCGCCGTCAGCCAGCCGACAAACACACCGGCTACCCCCGCCGGTATCAGAATTTCAAGGTTTCGACGGCTGAACTCCCGCCGATATAACCATACACCTGCGATATCAGAAAGAATATAGATGGGGAGCAGTATCGCCGCTGCAACCAGCGGGGAAATACTAAGCGATAGCAGAGGAACGCTCAGTGTGCCTGCTCCGGGCAAACCACCCTTGGATAAACCTACAAAAAAAGCGGCAGTAAAAAACAACCAAAGCAATACACTGCCGGCTGACAGCGACTCAACGACTGCAGCCATTTGAGTCAGCTCAGCACACGAGCCAGAAACTCGCGGGTGCGCTTCTCACGAGGAGCGGTAAAAACTTCGGAGGGTAACCCTGACTCCACCAGCCTGCCCTCATCCAGAAAGCACACCCGATCAGCAACTTCTCTGGCAAAAGCCATTTCATGGGTGGCCAGCAGCATGGTCATTTGCGAGTCTTTCAGGGCTCGCACTACATCGAGCACTTCACCCACCAGTTCCGGATCCAGTGCGGAGGTGATTTCATCCAGCAACAATAACTCCGGTTGCATGGCGAGCGTTCTGACAATCGCAACGCGCTGCTGCTGACCACCGGACAAATGATCCGGGTAAGCTTTGGCTTTGTCGGCCAGGCCAAAACGTTCAAGAAGCTCCATGGCATGCGCCTGTGCTTCAGCTACACCGGTGCCAAGCACCCTTCGAGGTGCAAGCGTAATATTGGCCATCACATTCAAGTGTGGAAAGAGATTAAAGCTCTGAAAAACCAGGCCAATGCGCCTGCGGATAGGATCCGGATCCAAAGAGGGTTCCGCAATATCAAAGTCATCCAGCCAGATTTCCCCGCCATCTATCGGCTCCAGCAGGTTGATACAACGCAGCAATGTGGACTTACCGGAACCGGATGCACCAATCAGACACACCAGCTCTCCGGTAGCAACATCGAGCGACAAATTATCAATCACCACAACAGTGCCAAACGACTTTGAAACTGATTTTAGCTGCAACTTAGACTTCATGTGGTGCGCTCATTACGCTGCCTGGCAAGCAGGTAATCCGCATAGCGGGTGATCGGAATAGTTACGCAAAGAAAGATAATCGCAGCGCCAACATAGGGTGTGAAATTAGCCATCAATGACTTATACACGTTGGCCTGACGTAGAATTTCTATCGGACCAATGAAGGATAACAACGCCACATCCTTTAACAGCGCAATCACAAAGTTCATCAGTGCCGGAATCTGCGTTCTGAATGCCTGCGGCAGCACCACATAGCGCATGGTATCTGATTGACTCAGACCCAAAGATCTGGCCGCAGAGCTCTGGCTGCTGTGTACCGATTCAATACCGGCACGTATCACTTCCGCCACATAGGCAGAATACACCAGCACCAGAGCAACGGTGCCCCAGATGTACGGCGAGTTATAAGGACGCGGCAGACCAAGACCGGGCACGCCAAAGCCGATCAGATAAACCAGCAATATGACCGGTACACTGCGCAACACATCGGTATACAACGCACCAAACAACCGCAAAGGGAAAAGCGCGGGGCGCCTGGTGTTGCGGGCAAGTGCAATGCAAAGCGACAGTACAAAAATCAGAGGCGCCGACCAAAGAAAGATTTTTAAATCGACAATAAACGCAGACAGCAGTTTGGGAAATGTTTTGACCAGTATATCCCAGTTGAAAAAGCTGTTTTTTACTGCAAGCCATCCTGGTGCTTTAGGCACCAGGAAATACAACGCGAGGCAAACACAGATTACCGATAGACAAGAGACAAGCAGACTACGCCTTTTAAGCCGCCTGTCGTACTGTTGTCTTCTTGTCAGTTGTGCCACGCATTAATCGTCAGTTGCAACTCAGCGTACTGCAAGGTCAATTGTTCTGTTTACTATTTACGGGTTACTTGTCCAGATCAATCACCGGTACACCGGCACCATCACCCAGCCATTTTGATTCAATGTCAGCGAGCGTTCCATCGGCCTTTAATGCTGCAATCGCTTCATCTACACAGCCTTTCAGAGCGCTGCCTTCGGCCATCAGTAAGCCGAAGTTGTCAGGCTCAATAGACGCTTCCACCGGAAACTGACCGACAATCTTGCCACCATCAATCTG